>JAGQXH010000682.1 GCA_020436695.1 Lewinella sp.
AAACGCTCATTCCCACGGGTGAACTGCAACCGGTGGAAGGCACGCCTTTTGACTTTACGGAGTCCACAGAGATCGGCGCCCGTATAGATGCCGACGATGAGCAGATCAAAAGAGGACTGGGTTATGACCATTGCTGGGTACTGAACCGCCCACGCAATGCAGAGGCGCCCAGCCTGGCGGCTGTAGTGGAAGAACCAACCAGCGGAAGAACGTTGGAGGTGTACACCACCGAGCCTGCTGTACAGTTTTACAGTGGTAACTTCCTAGACGGAACGCTTACGGGTATCGGCGGTGTGGTTTACAAACAACGATATGGCTTGTGTCTGGAAACGGAGCATTTTCCGGATAGTCCCAATCAGTCGAATTTTCCCACTACTACTCTAAAACCGGGAGAAACTTATTCAACAACCACGATCTATAAGTTTGGGGTTGCCGAATAATTGTACATCCTTGTCAGTTGCCGGTTAAGAGATGACAAACCGGCAACTGGCAAGGGGCTTGATGTTATCATTGTCCTCTGAGCAGCGAAAGAGCACCCGTAACCTGTTCTACCTGATCATTGGAAAGGGTGATCTCAACGGAGAATAGAAAAACTCCGGAATCCATTTCCCGGCCGTTAAAAGTCCCGTCCCATCCACTATCTCCGGCTAAAAGCTCGGCAGCAAAAAAGACCTGCTCTCCCCAGCGATTGTAGATCATAAAATTATGCATGGCTTCAACGGTATCGGATGGATAGATCCTGAAGAAGTCATTGATGCCGTCTCCATTGGGCGAGAAGGCATTTGGAACGTAATACGGACTATCTTCTTCTACCTTGATATGTACCCTTTTTTCTGCCATACAAAGCCTGCTGGTACCGATCTGCACGGTATAGGTCATATCCCGGATCGGCTGAATAATGACCTCCGGGCAATTGTTGCAATTGAGAAAAACATTGGGCAGCCATTTAATGTAGGGTTGTTTGATGGACGTCAGGACCTTTAGATGAACAGTATCTCCACGTTGGACCATCGTGTCCGTCGGGCTTACGGAAAAGCCCAACCCGAGTTCAGCTTCCGGGACGACTAAGACAGTATCCACTTTGCATCCGTTATCGGAAACGATACTCAGGTCATAGCTACTACTTTTTAAATTGCTAAATAAAGGAGTCTCCTGTTGGGGAAAACCCTCTAATTGATAGAGAATGTGATCGGATGGATTGAAAACAAATAACTCGATCAATCCGTCGTCTTTCCCCAGACAGGTCGGGGGCTGAACCTCGCAGGACCATAGGAGCTCCGAGATCTTCACCTCCAGCTTCACCAGGCTGTCACATCCCGAATTTGCACTGAGTGTGTCACAATAGATGCCGGGCTTGGATCGCCACTGGCCCGCAAAAAAAGTGCTATCCCCAGCACAAAGATCAACTACCTGAGGAGTTATAATTTGTGGTAAAACTAGCAGTTCTAACTGACGGATGCTATCACAACCGCCCATTGTTAAAAATGTATCGAGGTAGGTACCGCTCGTAGTATATCCCTCAAAATCTGTACCGGCGCAGATCGCCTGCAAGAGCAGGGAAATATCGGATGCACATTTGGGGATACATTCCATTTTTTCAATCGTGTACCTACCACCATCGATCAGCGTTTGGGGATCAGAGCAGCCAGGTTGTAATTCATCCACATGCCAGAAGCCGGTCAGTGTACAACAATCTATGATCTGGCTTTTATAAGTTCCGTTTACTACAATATTATCTCCATTTAACTGGGTTCTTTCGAAAATGAATACGGTATCTTCCAGTATATAGCCGTCCATGGTTGTTACGGCATCGCTGAGGGCCGGCCAATAGAGCTTACCTGTAAAATGCTCCCCATCAAAAGATTCAAATTCGACGAACATGGGATAAGGATAGTTTATATCACAGGAATGTTGACTGAACATACCCTCCCAACGACCCAATAAAAACGCTGCTCCTTTTCCATAGAGATCACAATCCGAACCGGGAAGCGAATCGACCCCTGCCAAAGATGACGAGGCGTAAGGCTGATCATCAATTCCTGAAAATTGATGACTTCCACCGGTAACAGAAGCCTGCTCCCGGGCAGGCGCTTCAAAGGTTGTACTCAGCCGGTAGCCGGAAATATCCCGGCTGAATGAGTTACACTGTGTAAATATCAAAAAGGCGATAGTTGGGATTAATGTAGTTCTCATTAGTAGTAAGATTAGGCCGTAACAAATGCGTATGGATTCCCTTCTGTATGTACCTGTTTTAAACTGGAGCACGTCAATAATATACTGATCAGTCTTTCCCTGATACCTGGTGTCGGGAAAGACAATTGCGTCATATCCCAATACATCGGGACAGACCGTGGAGGGGACGAGGAGGCTCTTTAGAAAGCTACGTGACCGTTAGTTTACCCTGTAGATGAGGGGGGACAGGGCGGAACAAAGGACACGGCCAAATATGGGGTAGGCTTATTTATTGAAGCTGCAAGGTAACATGAATCTGTTGGGCAAATACAGCCCCACACAATAATTGATTTAGGCTCTTTTTCCGACTAGTACCAATCTTGAATCCGGGATCGATCCGGATTTACAATCTGGGTTTGTCTGGAAGGTTATCACGCTGTATCTTTGACCTGAACCGGCCAACGTTTTTCTTTACTTGGGTAATAAAAGGGTGAGGTTAGCTTCTTTTTCGTTGCCCGGCATAGTAGCGGATAAAGCTGTTTAACTGGAATTGGCAGATAAAGGTTCGCTTTAAGTAAATATTGCTGTGAATTTGCTGAAAAAAATAGCTTTAAAAGGTAGTGAACGGGTGATCAAAGTTAAAAAATAATTGTAAAAGACAGACTAAGGTATGGCATATCTTTGAAGTATGCCACACCGGGGCCTATACTTAACATTTAATTTTTGGTCCCTTTTTCATAATTATGAGACAACTGCTCAGACACGTAATTTATGAAAGTAATATTTCGGGTGATCGGCAAGACAGACGAAAAATATCTGAATACGGGTATAGAGATCTACGCCAAACGCCTGCAACACTATCTGCCCTTCAGCATGGAAATATTGCCGGATGTTCGTCAAGCAAAGCACCTGAACAGTGATCAACTCCGGCAGAAAGAAGGAGATGCCTTGCTGGCACAGCTACGCAACGACGACCTGTTGATCCTGTTGGATGAGAATGGAAAGTCGTTCAATTCGATTGATTTCGCAACTTATCTTGACCGGCAATTGCAAATGCCTTACCGGAGACTGATCTTTCAGGTGGGTGGTGCCTTTGGCTTTTCCGATGCAGTTTTTCAGCGGGCCAATGCCAAACTAGCCTTGAGCAAAATGACTTTTTCCCACCAGATGGTACGCCTCTTTTTTCTGGAACAATTATATCGGGCCATGACCATTTTGCGGAATGAACCTTATCACAATCCCTGAATATCGGAAAACCAAGCTGCCCGCCCGGATGTTCCCTATAGGAATAAGTTGGAAGACCGCCGGATTGCGGTAGGTACCGACTGAAGACTCAAGAAGGTTGACTTCCGACTATTATCCTATATTTGCCATATCATTTAGCACAACGCCTCAACATCCAGTAGATGCAAGATACGCCGACAATCACCCTGGTATTGCTGATCATGACCGGTTTCATTTCCTATCAGGCTTTCAACAATCCGGCCATGAAAGCAAAGCTGATCTTTCATCCGGCTACGATCAAATCATCCGGAGAATATTATCGCTTTCTCACTTCTGGCTTCATTCATGCCGATTGGGGGCACCTGTTTATCAATATGTTCGTGCTGTATCAGTTTGGCCGTTTCGCGGAGGAATTTGTCTTCCCACTGATCTTCGGAGCTGAAATGGGGCGTTTTGTCTACCTTATTTTTTATCTGGCTGCCATTGTGTTATCGGGTGTGCCAACTTATTTCCGCTATCAGGACAATTCCGGCTATGCGGCGCTTGGCGCTTCAGGAGCTACTTCCGCCCTGGTATTTGCCTATATCCTGTTTCTGCCCTGGGAGTGGTTCATTTTCCCACCGCTTCCTGCTTTTATTGTAGGTATCGGTTTTATCATTTACTCTTCCTATATGGATAAGCGGGGAACAGACAACATCGGCCACAATGCGCACCTGTGGGGAGCTATATTCGGACTGTTCTTTATCGTATTTTCGGTAATGACCCTCAAGCCGGCTTTAATGGATATCATGATCGATCAGATGTTTGCGGGTAAAACGATCATTTTTGACCGGCTACATGAGGTGATGATGCGGCAGTAGGGGAGAGATGGGGAAATAATTTCCCTTTAGATAATAGTGGGATCGGAGATAAAGAGTTAACCAGTTGTCAGTTGTTGGTAATAACTGACAACTGGTCACTTAAATCTTTATTGAGGGATGCGGAGGATTTGACCCGGATAGATCTCATTGGGGTCTTTCAACATCGGCTTGTTAGCCTCGAAGATCTTCATGTACTGCATCGGGTCGCCATACTGTGTCTTGGAGATCTTGGATAAGCTGTCTCCTTTTTTGACTTCATAGAAAACGGCTTCCGGTTCGGGGTTGGTCACTTCAATGCGGTCATCCACACTGGAAACGCCTTCCACGTTACCCAGCGCGAGAATGATCTTTTCGCGATCAGCATTGGTGTCAGTTCTTCCGGATACAATGACCTGTTGTCCCAGATCAATACC
>JAGQXH010000683.1 GCA_020436695.1 Lewinella sp.
CAAAGCAGTAATATGCATTAGTAAAATCCTGCCGAAGAAATCTCATTAAGTACGTTGGCTCCACTGCGTATAACTAAAGATAAATTGACTGTAGGGTATTTTGCCTATAAATTTGCAATATCCGATAATTCATTTATTAGGCAGATGCTTCCAGAACCATTACAGAAAGAGATCAGGAATTTATCCCCGGAAGGCCGGCTGGTAGTACAACACCTTATTGAGCATTACCAGGCTCAAATCGCAACCCTGGAGGAACTCATCCGACAGATCAAAGATCAGGAATTTGTGCCGGATCATTATTCATCTTTTTCATTTATGGAAATAAAGGTGAGTATTGTCGAGGATGATCTTTCCTTCCAAAAATGGATACTGGAAGAGTTGGCATCCGCACCTAATATCAGATGCATAAGCCGGCATACGGCCGGAGAGGAATTATTGGCCCAGATACCGGAATTACAACCGGACATTGTGATCATGGACCTGACACTTCACGGGGCAAGATTAGACGGTATCGAAACTATGCTTCGCGTAAAACTACATTATCCGAATATCAATTTCTTTGTGATCTCGGATCACAATACGGAAGATAAAATATTTGAAGCCCTAAAAGTGGGGGCAGGGGCTTATTTGCAGAAAGGAGATATACCGAAAAAACTGACTACTCTGATCCAGCAGTTCTATCTCGGGGGAGCTCCGATGAGCCCGGGTATTGCCCGAAGAATAATCGATAGCTTCCACAAGCCGGCTGATGACTTACTGCTGCTGGATCAGTTGACACCCAAAGAAGAAGAAGTGCTGGAATATATCTCAAATGGTTTCCTGAATAAGGAAATTGCCGAGAAGCTAAAGGTGGTCGAGGGAACTGTCAAACTTCATTTACATCGTATTTATAAAAAATTACAAGTCAATAACCGGGTGGAAGCCATCCGAAAGTACTTGCGTTAATAACAGCTGCTGTTTAAACTTATCCTGGTCAATTCTGTGCCGGGTTCATTTGCTTCATCCCTGTAACTTGCTGCCTGGCATGCCCGGCTTATGCCGGAGTGGAGACATCTTGTGTTCTGCTGATGTGGCAAAGAGCACAAATTTCCAGCATTATTTTTCTACCGACAAATAAGTCCCCTGAACAATTTGGCTATTTCCATCTTAAAACAATTTAATTATGAAATCTTTTTCGAATACGACCAAGCTGTGTGGTTTATTCTTATTAATGGGACTTACTTCATTGCAGACCAATGCTCAGCAGACGATCATTATTCGTGACGGTATGCCATACTGTGAGGCCGATGAGATCCTTAAATTGAAAATACCGGTTGAGCACCAGGAAATATTGAATTTTATTCAAAGTGATCATATGTGCCCCAACTGGATCAGGGATTCCCTTCATTGCGGCCGTAATAGAAATGTATTCAGGCGGGCATCGAAGGACATATATAAGGACTTTCAAATTGCCGGATTATGTTTTATTCCCTATTGGGATATATTGCCCGATAACCCGGGAAGTTCGGACAACAACAGTTGTCAGTATTTTCAGACCGCTGGTATGAAGATCGCTCTGGTTTTATGGAAACCCGGTAAAAACGGCAATCCGGATGAAGTGGTGTTGTTGGGGTTTGGAGAAGACGCTAACAGTATTATGCAGGCACTCTCTCTCAGGGAAAATGGAAGCCGGTATTTTATAAGTAAGAGATACAATCGGAAAGAGCCGTTGCCGACAAAAGCCCAGAATGAAGTTTCGGCGAGTCCTTACACGGAATCGGATAAAGACTATGAAGTGATCAAGAATTCTCCGGAATTTGATTTTGTCTTTCTGGCCTGGGAAGATTACTGGGATCTGGCCACCAGCACCGCCTTCTATGCGAAAGAGGAACGGCCCAGAAGAACAAAGGGGATCATCGTCGAACGATCCGGTATAATTCTCAACCCACTTTTGCAGGATAGGGAAGAATTCAAACAATTGAATCATCGTACCCTCCTGTTCCGCCCGGACCCGCCACCGAAGAGCGTTTTGGTAGATAGCAGGTCGAGTATTGCTTACGAGCCGGGAGACCCCTGCCCGCCACGATGGAGAGATGATCTTGCCAGTACCTTAAAACATAATGTTGCTGACAAAATGGACAAATACAGAGGGAATAAGGTCATAACAATTGTTGGCTCTCCATCCAATATCGGTATCGGCCTGAACGTCGGACAAAAAGCCCCTTTTGATCAGATCAGTCTGAATAGATTGTATTTCGAACTCGGGATCGAATTCTTTTTGAAAAAACCAGGATGGTTATCGATAGAAACCCTCATCGGAAGGTATAACATCTCCGATGGAGCGGTCTACGGTATCAATTTACTGGGAAGAGCTTATCTCCCTTTTCCAGTTAGCACAAATGAAAATAATAGATACAAGATATATGCTAATCTCGGTGCCGGACTTTACGATTTTCCACTGAATCTCGAAGCCGGAGTCACTGCCGGGGCCGGCCTGACTTTTCGGCCCTTTTCCGATCTGAACTTCCGGCTGGAAGCCGGCGCACAGTATCAAAACATTGATAATATTATTACCAAAGGTTCAATGCCAATTAGTTACTGGTCGGCTAAGTTGGGGCTAAAACTACTATTTTAGCACACGTCTAAAACGCCGTTGCCATGAGATATCTGGTCTTTCTTTTTCTGGGATTTGGATTTTGGGGTGCTGCTCAAAATAGATCTGTCGAGCCGGTAACGCTGAACTTTCACCAGTTCACCGTCAAGGAAAAGCTTACCGAAAGCACCAACTGGTTCGTAAATACGGATTCGGATGGCTTTACCTGGGTAGGATCGATGGGAGGGGCGAATGTTTTCGATGGCGTAAATAATCAGCCGGTACGAGATGCTTTGCAGGGATTAAACATTCAAAGTTCATTCCTGGAAGATCACCGGGGAGACATTTGGTTTACTACCGAACAGGCCATTCACCGTTATCAAAAAGAAAAAAATAGATTTACCTCTGATTTTATCGGTGGCACAGCGGGGATGCATTACGCATTTTATCTCGATAGAGAACAGGATCTTTGGGTAATAGCCCAAGGAAAACTTTTTAAATACGCTACTCAGGATACCGGACAAAACCGGACCCATGAGATCGCAAAGGATTTTCAGGTGGCCAGAGCTGCGGTGGATACCAGTGCGGACGGAAAAGTCGCTGCGGTTTACGGCTGTTACTGGATGTATGGGATCGGAAAAGGATTTGAGGTCATCGAGTTTCGAGACGGTCTTAATCCGGAAAAATACACCTGGTCGGATATACGACGTGAGCCCGCCGACGAGATAACCACCCGGCAAGTGATTGCACTGGAAGGATCTGAAGCTTGTTTCCTGACCGATAAGGGCTTGCTCTTTCTGGATAGAAACGATCGTTACAACTACTACCTGGTACCTTTTCCGAAAGAGATCGGACTGGTCAATCATATGGTTAAAGTGGGAAACCGCCTCTTATTGGTTAATCAATCGGAGAAGATCTACCAGTTTGACCTGACACCGGACCGTCGAGCATTTTTGCCCGAGGAAATACGTGCTTATAACCTGGATGAGCAGGCTTACATACACAATATGAAGCGGATATTCCTGGGAAGAGATTCGATTCTTTGGGTTTCGGTGGAAGGAAGGGGCGTATACTACGCGAATTTGAAAAATACCCGGACTTTTTCGGTATTCAGGGGCGATTCTATGCCGCCTATTCCCATTGAACATATTTTTGAAGATTTTCATGGCCGGATATGGAGTGTATCCCGGGAGAAGAAAAATGACGCTTTTCGAGCCTGGGCATTCGATATGGATAACCGGCTGCAGGACTCTACCTGGCTGCCCGGATATTTTAAAGCGGTACAGTTGCCGGGTGGGGACGTGTGGGCTATTTCCACGCGGGGATTAGGATATCAGTCTAAAACAGGGCATCAGTTTAATTGGCTGGCATCCTTGCCCGAATTGCAAAGTTTCCCGCTATATGATATCGTTACTTTTGATAAAGCGCAACTGCTGCTTGCTACCGAGGAGGGAATTTATAGGTATCACACCATCACCGGGAAATTAAGCCGACTGAAAGGAGTTGATGGCTACGTCTGGAAAATTTTTATGGATACCCGAAATAGACTTTGGGTGAATAAGTCAACCGGTATACTCACTATCTGGCAATTCGACCCGGAAAAGGATGATCTGAACGGATTAGACACCATTCGCAACGTCTATGGGCTTAATCATATGGTAGAGGATACTTTACGGGACGTATTTTGGATAGCTACCTCACGCGGGCTAAAGAAAATCAGTGATCTTACCGATCATTTGCACGACAATACGGATAGCTTTTTCGAGGATGATATCCGATCCGTATTAATAGATCCCGGCCATAAGCTCTGGCTGACTACCAATCGGGGGGTGGTCCGTTTTGATCCAGATGCCGAACGAGGAGAGCCAATCACGAGATTTACCGATCGGGATGGGATCAGCGCACTTGAATATACCAATGGAGCCGCCCTGATGGCTCGTTCCGGTAAGTTGTATTTTGGCAGCTCGGGCGGGATGGATTGTTTCGATCCCGGCATAGACCTTATAGGAGCCGTTCCGAAGCTGGCCATCAGAAATTTGTTTATCAATAACAATACAAACGAAGAATGGAGAGATGAAAATGGGTATCCCAT
>JAGQXH010000684.1 GCA_020436695.1 Lewinella sp.
CGAAAAGACCAATCTCCCGGTAAAACAAAAGCGGATCATTTTCCGGGACAAAAAGTGCCAGATGGGGTTCATGCTCCAGCACGTGCCGGGGCATAAGTTTTTGTTGTGAAGGAGGAATATAGGGTGGGTTACTGACTATATAATCAAAACTACCCAGCTCCTCCCAACGGCTCTCCTCCAGAATGTCAGCCTGGAGCCATTTAACCTCCACCTGATTAAAGATAGCATTTTCTTCTGCCAAAGCAAGTATATCGGACTCGATATCTAATCCGGTAATCTCCAGTACGGGGGCCTGCTTTTTCAGTGTGATGGGAATACATCCACTACCGGTACCGATATCAAGGATTTTTAATCCGGGCTTTTTCCCTGCCTGTTTCCAGCTATCCAGTACCCAATGAACCAATTCTTCGGTTTCCTGACGCGGGATCAGCACCCGGGTATCCACCCGAAATTTCAGTCCGTAAAAATCAGCTTCACCGAGAATATACTGGACCGGTTCTCCGCGCATCAGCCGAAAACGAATATGTCGGTAGAGTTGTTCCTCCTCGGGCCGGATCTCCCGTTCCGTCAGGGGCAAATGGAGATCAAAGGCATCCTCCAGAACAATACGGCTGATACTTGCAGCCTCTCCGGCATCATAATGGGTTAATAGCCCGGACTGCAGATCTTCGTACAGTTCTTGAGTGGTCAAGACAAACGGGTTTTAAAATCCTGATGCGTGAAAGTTTTGACGATCTCCAGTTGACCGTCTTCGTGCCAAATGCAGATATTCGGATGTTTCACACCATTAAATGTCGTGGTTTTCACCATGGTATAGTGGATCATATCTTCAAACACCAACCGATCGCCGATGGCCAAAGGCTGTTCAAAAGAGTATGCTTCCATATAATCTCCGGCCAGACAACTTATACCACCGATACGATAGGTCGGTTTTCCAGCTACAGGATCCGTTGCGCCCCGGATGCGAGGGCGGTAAGGCATCTCCAAGGTATCCGGCATATGAGCAGTGAAGGAAATGTCCATAATAGCCGTTTTGACACCGTGATTTTCGATGACATCCAATACGGTGGCTACCAGTACACCCGTTTCCCAGGCAATGGCACTACCTGGCTCCAAAATGACCTGTAACTGATGACGGCGACGAAAATCCTGTAACAGGCGGATGAGGTGCTCCACATCATAGCCTTTGCGGGTCATCAAATGGCCCCCGCCGAAGTTCACCCATTTCAGCTGGTTGAAATACCGGGAAAAACGACTTTCAAAGGCCTGCAAGGTCTTTTCGAGAGTATAGGAAGAACTTTCGCAAAGGGTGTGAAAATGTAGGCCCTCGATACCTTCCGGCAGCCGGTCTCCCAGATTTCCAGCTACTTCTCCGAGCCGAGAGTTGAGGGAAGCCGGGTTATAAAGATCAGTTTCGACTTCAGAATATTCGGGATTAACACGCAGCCCCATACTGATCTTCTCCGAGTATTGATCTACCTGATCTTTGTAGTAATGAAACTGGTTGAGAGAATTGAAGGTAATGTGACTGCTGTACCGCATAATCTCCGCAAACTCATCCGGCAGGTATGCCGGTGAATAAGTATGCGCACGCACCCCCATTTCCTCGAATATCAGCCGAGCCTCATCCAGCGAACTGGCCGTAGCGCCACTCAGGTATTCTCCTACCATTGGAAAAACCCGCCACATCGAAAAACCCTTCAGGGCCAGAATGATGTCCACTCCGGCCCGCTCCCGCACACTACGGATCAATTCCAGATTTTTGCGTAACAGGGCTTCTTCGAGTACGAAAGAAGGAGAAGGGATATCGTTAATTTTCAATGCTTATTCGTTTTATGCTATCAAGCGACCACCTTACATTTCAAGATCAACGCCAATCTCCTCGTGCCACGGCAAACCATATTCGTTCATTTTCTCTAGGAAGGGATCAGGATCGAATTCCTCGACGTTAAATACCCCGGTACCGGACCATTTACCGGTCAGCACCATCATGGCACCGATCATAGCCGGAACGCCCGTGGTATAGGAAACGCCCTGTGCACCGGTTTCATCGTAAGCAGCCTGGTGGCTACAATTGTTCCAGATATAGTAAGTACGTTCCTTTCCGTCCTTGATACCGCGAATACGGCAGCCGATAGAAGTCTGGCCGGTATAGTTCTCGCCCAGGTCACCCGGATCAGGCAATACCGCCTTGAGGAATTCGAGTGGAATAATGTCTACACCTTTATATTTTACCGCATCGATCCGGGCCATACCGATATTCTGGATCACCCGCAGGTGGGTAAGATATTCCTGACCAAAGGTCATCCAGAAACGCGCACGCTTCAGTGTTGGGTAGTTCTTCACCAGCGATTCTAGTTCCTCGTGGTAGATCAGATAAGAATCCTTAGGTCCGATATCCGGGTAATTCAACACTTTCATTTCGGAATGAGGCGGGATCTCCACCCATTTACCGTTTTCGTAGTACCGGCCGTTCTGGGTGATCTCACGAATATTGATCTCCGGATTGAAGTTGGTAGCAAATGCCTTCCCGTGATCTCCGGCATTGCAGTCGACGATATCCAGGTAATGCATTTCATCAAAGTGATGTTTAGCGGCACGTGCGGTGAAAACACTGGTTGCGCCGGGGTCGAATCCACAACCCAACACCGCCAACAGGCCTTTTTCTTTAAAGCGGTCCTGATAAGCCCACTGCCAGCTGTATTCGAACTTGGCCTCATCTTTGGGTTCGTAGTTGGCCGTATCCAGATAATGTACCCCGGCCTCCAGGCAGGCATCCATAATGGTCAGATCCTGGTAAGGCAGGGCGACGTGGATCACCAGTTCCGGCCCAAAGGAGCGGATGAGTGCCGTCAGTTCCGGTACATTTTCGGCGTCCACCGCTGCGGTGCTTATGTGTTGGTGCCCCGTTGCTGCTTTGGCATCCGCCGCGATCACATCACATTTGGATCTTGTACGACTGGCCAGCAGTATCTCTGAAAATACTTCGGGATGTTGCGCGCACTTAAAGGCTACTACACGGCCGACTCCACCGGCCCCAATGATCATTACTTTTGACATTTTTCAGGATTTTCAAAATTCGGTCAAATGTAGAAATATTTATTCGGTACTGGGTATTCGGTACTGGGTATTTGGCAATCTGGAAGTTGCATAAACAAGCGTTTTTCTATCCAGGTCTAAAGCCTAATCCGCCGGCTCAGTACTAATCACTACGGGCATGGTACCTTCCAATTCTTTTCGCATCAGTTCCAGGTTCTTCCGGTGAAATTCCAGTTGAACCCCTCGAAAATCGTATCGGTCCCAAAGCCTATCTTCCAATTGATCTTCTCCGCCTTTCGCAGCATCCCGCAGGGCATCCAGATACTTCCTGGATTCCTTAAGACGTAAAAACATCTCGCGGGTATCACTCGTGACATCACCGTGGCCGGGTATCATGAGTTTTGGCTGCCGGGTGGTGATGATCTTTTCAGCGATATCCAGGGTTTTCGCATAGTCCGAAACACTGTGATAGATAAAGGGAAATTCCTCATTGGACAAATAATCGCCGACAATCCAAATACCCAAAGGTTCAACCAAAGTAAAAAGTCCATCTGCATTGTGGCCCGGCGCCTGCCAGAAGCTTAGCCGTGTATCCCCCACCGTAATGAAATCGGTGGCTTCATCAACCGCCAGATCTACCCTCGGATATACCATACGATACGGGCGCCGGATGTAGTACTCCTGATCAAATTTGTGAATGGCCTGCAATTGCTCTTCTTTCTGAGCATTATCTAAGAAAGCCTTGCTGGCGATGGTACAGGCATCCTGAAAGGCACCAAAACCAAGAATATGGTCGTAATCAGAATGCGTAAATAAGAGATAAACGGATTTGCCATTTCGGACTGCATCTACATGATGGCGGATCTCATCAATTTCCGCCGGAAGCCAGGTGGGATCGACGACCAGTATGAGATCATCGGTTTGCAGAACAGTAGAAGTAGTTCTGAATAAGGCACTTTCGAAAACGGTTAGGTGCTTGGTTCTATGTTGGATCATATTATCTTAGTAGTTTGACGGAAATAAATCAAACAATTTCCCCTGAAGGTTTTGAAAATTCCGCACACCATCTCCTGTCAGTCAATGGCTTAGCAAAATATTAAAAACCTAAAATTGTTTGATTTATTTTTTCTCCGTCACTTAAACATACGTGCCATGCGGAAAAGTAAGCAAAGTTATCGATGTTCTTTTTGTGGTCGGGATAAGTCGGAGGCACTCATTCTCATAGCCGGTATAGAAGGACATATCTGTGAAGTTTGTGTAGAACAGGCAGATGAGATCGTACAGGAAGAGCTGTATGGAGGGAAAAAGACTAAGGAAACTATTCAGGAGGAAACGCCCTTCCTGCTACCGGAACGCGTTACTCCCCGGGAAATAAAAACACATCTTGATCAATATGTCATTGGCCAGGACGAAGCCAAAAAAGTACTTTCCGTAGCAGTTTATAATCACTATAAAAGATTGGGTCAAACGACCAAATCTGAAATAGAGATCGAAAAATCCAATATCCTTTTCGTTGGGCGCACCGGTACGGGGAAAACCCTGCTGGCCAAAACGATCGCCAAATTTCTCAATGTACCATTTGCCATTGTAGATGCTACGGTCTTTACCGAGGCCGGTTATGTGG
>JAGQXH010000685.1 GCA_020436695.1 Lewinella sp.
CGCATAAGGCTACTTCCATCGACTTCTCAACGGATGTAACGATCAATGGTCAGCCTGTTCCCAAAGGGAAATATGGCTTCTTTACCATTCCTGGTGAAAAAGAATGGACGCTGATCCTGAACAAGAATCACGAGCAACATCTTGCTGATGACTACGATCCTGCCATGGATGTAGTCCGCATGAAGGTACAGTCGCAGTCTCTGTCGGATAATGTAGAAATGCTCCAATATGAAGTAATACCCGGTGCCGGAAAAACGGGAACCATTGCGGTGTCCTGGGAAAAAATAAAAGTAGAGCTACCGATTACCGGTAGCTAACCAAAAAGAATAACATCATGAAAAAGCATGTTAATATCATCATTAGTGCAGTCCTTGCATTGCTGTTGGGACTGGCGTTAGGGTCCTGGTTCTCTTCCGGAAAAGATGCCGGCGAACCCTTGTCGGAACAACACGATCACGCCGGTGAAACGGTACTCGCTTCCCAGGGGGAAGAGATCTGGACCTGCTCCATGCACCCTCAGATCCGCCAGAATGAACCCGGGGAATGCCCCATCTGCGGCATGGACCTGATCCCGCTTTCGGAAAACACTTCAAACGACCCACTCGTATTGGAAATGACCGATGAGGCGGTGAAAATGGCCAATATTCAGACTTCTATTATCGGCAGGGAAAGTACTCCTGATGAAGCAAAGGTCATTCGCCTGAACGGTAAAGTACAGGCCGACGAACGACTGGCGGCCAGCCAGCCGGCGCACGTTCCAGGTCGGATCGAGCAATTGTTTGTGACTTTCACCGGTGAACCGGTCTACAAAGGGCAGAAACTCGCAATTTTATATTCCCCGGAATTGGTTGCCGCTCAACAGGAGTTGCTGGAAGGACTCCGCCTGCGTGCGACTAATCCTAAACTGGTGGAATCAGCCCGCGCCAAACTCCGATACTGGAAAATTAGTGAGGAGGCCATTGATGCCATCGAAAAAACCGGTCAGATCCAGGAAAATTTCACTGTCTATGCTGATGCTACCGGTGTGGTCACCAATCGCCGGATCTCCGTCGGTGATTATGTCAAACAAGGGGAAGCGCTCTTCGATCTGATGAATCTGAGCCGGGTGTGGGTGCTTTTTGATGCCTACGAACAGGATCTGGCTAATATTTCGGTGGGGGATCGCATCGAATTTACTACTCCGGCCATTCCCAATCGTACCTTTTCCTCCCGCATCACCTTTATTGACCCGGTGATCAACCCTAAAACCAGAGTAGCTTCTTTAAGAACGGAAGTCAGTAATCCCAAAGGTCTGCTTAAGCCGGAAATGCTGGTGTATGGCAGTTCGCAAAATAAACCGGGAGCGGATGCCGTGCTGACCGTGCCGAAATCGGCTGTCCTCTGGACGGGTACCCGCTCCGTAGTTTATGTAAAGGTGCCCGATACCACTATTCCATCTTATCAGTTCCGGGAGGTGGCACTGGGGGAAAGACTGGGTGATCAGTACGAGATACTGGATGGTCTTGAATCCGGCGAGGAGGTGGTTACCTACGGAAGTTTTGCCATCGATGCGGCCGCCCAACTCAACAACCAGGCCAGCATGATGAATAAGGATGTGATGCTCCGGGGGAGTGATCACCAGGACCATTTGCCGGATTATACCGACCAGACTCCCGTTGCCTTTAAGCAACAAGTGACCGACCTGACCAAATCATATCTTTTATTGAAGGATGCATTTGTGAACTCGGATGCGGACCAGGCGGCTACCGCAGCGATTCAGGTGGAAACGGCCTTAAATTCCGTCGATATGTCTTTGCTGACCGGGGCCGCTCATAATTACTGGATGGAACAACTCAATGCCCTGCGGGCCCACAGCCAAAAGATCAGTCAATTGTCGGAGATCGCCGCTCAGCGGGAACAGTTTGACTTCCTTTCCCAGGCGTTGATCAATACCGTGAAGGTTTTCGGTATTGTTGAGGGAACGTATTACGTGCAGCATTGCCCGATGGCCATCGATAACAAGGGCGCCGACTGGATCAGTACCGAGGAAAGTATCCGAAATCCCTATTTCGGAGAGCAAATGCTGACCTGCGGCGCTGTGGAAGTTACTATCGATAAGGAGTTTAAAAATCCTTCGACTCAATTAACCGCTGCTCCAACACCACCAAATACTCATAACCACTAACACCTGATAACCATGGCAAACTTGCAGTTTTTTACTTCATTGAAAGTTGCGGGCAACTGCAACCTGTGCAAAATCCGGATCGAAACTAAGCTCTGGTCAGTCAAGGGGGTGTCTTCCGCTGAATGGGATCAGGCCTCTCAAATACTCAAGATTCAATACGACCATGAGATCATCACTTTGAAAGCCATTAAGATGATCGTGCTGAAACTGGGGCACGATATTGATGGATCGTTAGCCCCGGACGCAGCTTATAAAAAACTGCCTTTGTCTTGTCGGTATAGAAGTATCAATCACAACTGATTTTTAAAAAACTAAATAATTAAAACCATGAGATCAATCTTGTTAATGTTTTGCTTGTCCCTGCTAAGCTTTACCGCATTTTCCCAACATGAACACGCCATGCACGGCAAGGACCACAGCATGAAAATGGACCAGCCCGACAATATGGTTCAATTTAAAGATGCCAACGCTACGGCCGTCTATCAGCAATACCTTGCGTTAAAAGATGCGCTGGTCAGTTCTGATGAAGAAGCGGTAAGAGCCGCCGCGAAATCATTGGAGAAAGCGCTCAAAAAAGTGAAAAGCGCCAAAGAAGTGACCGCCCCGGCTAAAACCGTGGCAGCCGCGTCATCGCTGACCCAGCAGCGCCAGGCTTTCTCCGGACTGAGTAATGCGATAACTGAATGGGTTAAAGCGCAGCAAATTGAGCAGGGACAGATCTATCTGGAATACTGCCCGATGGCCAACGAAAATACCGGCGCCTACTGGCTGGCGAACGAATCGGAGATCAATAATCCGTATTTCGGGAAAATGATGCTGCACTGCGGCAAAGTGACGGAGACGATCCACTAATTTAATGATGTAATGAGCCGAAGTAGACATTCGTCCATTTCGGCTCTCAAAAAAACTACTGATGAAAACGCTGAAAATTTTCTGCATCCTTTTGTTCACATCCTTGTCGTACACCGCCGCAGAGGCACAAATCGATACGACTACTTACCATTTAACCATCGAACAACAACCGGTAAACATTACCGGCAAATCTACCAGGGGTATGACCATAAACGGCAGCATCCCCGGTCCCACCCTGCGGTTTAAGGAAGGTGGCTATGCCGTGATCCGGGTCACAAATCGTATGGATGTGGAAACTTCAGTACACTGGCACGGCTTGTTGCTACCTAATTATTATGACGGCGTTCCCTATCTGACTACTCCTCCCATTGCTCCGGGAGAAACTTTGCAATACGAATTTCCGCTTAAGCAGGCAGGCACTTATTGGTATCACTCGCACACTATGCTCCAGGAACAGCGTGGTGTATATGGCTCTATTGTGATCGAACCACAAGAAAAAACTATTGATTACGACCGGGATCTGGTGCTGGTATTTTCTGACTGGACTGATGAGAAACCGGCCAATGTACTGAGAAATCTCAAGCGTGGCAACGAATGGTACAACATCCGAAAAGGTACGGCTACACCGCTGAATCGGGTCATCGCCCGGGGAGCCTTCGGCGCTCAGCTCAATTTCTGGAAACAGCGTATGGAAGGGGCGGACATCGCCGACATTTATTATCCGGCATTTTTGGTCAATGGAGAGATGACCCGGGAATATCCTGAATTCAAACCCGGTGAAAAGGTCCGCCTCCGTATTATAAATGCTGCGGCTTCTACCTCTTTCTGGCTCACCTTTGGCGGCGAAGATCCTGTATTGGTAGCCGCCGACGGATTGGATGTCGTCCCGGTCACTCATAACAAAACCTTCATCGCTATTGCCGAAACGTATGATTACATCGTTGAAGTTCCGGCTAATGGGAAACTGGAAGTGAGAGCCACCGCCCAGGATGGCTCCGGTCAAACAGCGGCATTCCTGGGCAATGGCCCCACCTTGTCGGCTCCGGACGTACCCCGGCCGGATAAGATCGGTATGATGATGCAGATGGCCAAAATGAACATGAAAATGGGCGCACCGGCCCTGAAATTTCGACCGGGCAGGGATAACCGCTTCCAAATGAAGGATAAATACGGCATGCAAATGGAGGGGATGGATCACTCACCCGCCGATATGCAGCAGCATGAAATGGAACAAATGCCGGGGATGGATCACCAAAGGGATCACCCCAAAGATACCATGCCAATGCCGGAAAAGGGGAAAACGTCTCAAATGCAAATGCAGGAAAGCCACCAGCACCAGGATACCATGCCGATGCCGGATATGGATAGGAAGGAAGGTATGGACAGTGCCGGCATGCAGATGGAGGGAATGCCTGGAATGAATATGTTCGCGGAATACAATTACGACTACCTGAGGTCTCCGGAACCGACTGCTTTTGCTGACACTACCCCGGTAAAAGAGATCCTGCTTAACCTGACGGGTAACATGAATCGCTACATCTGGAGTATGAATGGTGTGGCTTTGTCCGAAACGGATAAAATAAAAATTAAAGGAGATCAGGTGACCCGGATCCGGCTGAATAACCTGACGATGATGCATCA
>JAGQXH010000686.1 GCA_020436695.1 Lewinella sp.
TTCAACTCCTGCAGTAAGGCTTCAACTTGCTCCGGGCGGTCCAAATAGAGGTTATTGGACTCAAGAGGGTCTTCAGCAAGATTGTACAACTGCCCGGTCGGGCCACCCGATTCCGGTGTTACTTCCCGGGGAAGTGTAAAACCTCCGGAGCCCAATTGCTCCATCAGCTTCCAATCGCCCTTCCTGATGGCAAAATGGCCGCTACCGGAATGATGGATAACTGCTTGTGTATTATCAGGAGAGGTATCTCCCATGAGGATGGGCCAGATACTATAGCTGTCTTCAGCAATATTTTCATCAAGAGGTGTTCTTAGGAGTTCTGCGCAGGTCGCTGTTAAATTGGTGAGCGTGGTGGTATGATCACTTTGGGCACCGGCTTCAATATGCCCGGGCCAGCGTACCACAAAAGGTACCCGGTGTCCGCCCTCATAGATATCTGATTTCATGCCACGGAGATTTCCCGCTGCGCGATGCTCGAATTCAGCTACTTTATCTTCCCGCCAGAAGGGGCCGTTATCACTGGTGAAGATCAGAATGGTATTTTGGGCCAGGCCATTGGCATCCAGACTGGCCATGATCCGACCGACGGTGGCATCCACCATTTGTACAAAATCTCCATAGTCACCGGCTCCGGAGCTTCCCTGGAATTCTCCTTTGGCTACCCAGGGTGTATGCGGAGCAGCAAGTGGAAAATACAGGAAAAAGGGTGCTTCCTGCCCGGCCTGTCGCGTAATGAACGCTTCCGCTTTTGCAGTGAAAGTGGGCAATACTTCTTCAAACTTAAATCCCGGCGATATGCGTCCGGCACGCCAGAAAGCCCCATAGTACCCCAGGTCAAGATCATTGCCCGGAGTATATTCATCCGGAATGCTTAGGAGTGTGTCGTTTTCCAAAAAACAATAAGGAGGCATATCCAGGGAAGCCGGTAGAATAAAGCTGTAATCAAAGCCATGATCCAGAGGTCCATCCGTTGGAGGTTGCGCAAAATCAAGCCAGTCCGGATCCATTTCCTGTACAACGCCTCCTGCGCTGATAGCCACCGTCTCCGCATTGATCGAATCCAGATAATCCGGTCGGATCACCCAATCCAATCCGAGATGCCATTTTCCGACGATACCGGTAGTGTAACCATTTTTTTGTAGCAGATCCGCTACGGTAGCCCGATCTTTCTCCAGTAATGACCGGCCGTAGCCCCGCAATACACCCTGCGGCAGACGGCTTCGCCAGCAGTAGCGTCCCGTTAGTATACCGTAACGCGTAGGGGTGCACACAGAAGCCGGAGAGTGGGCATCCGTAAATCGCATACCCTGCTCAATAAGGCGATCAATATTCGGGGTTTTGATCTTTGAGTCCGGATTGTATGCAGCTACATCGCCGTAGCCCAGGTCGTCCGCCAGAATGTAGACGATGTTAGGCGTAGATGGTGATACCGCCCGATCTTCACTTACACAGGATACTCCCAGAAGAAGGAGCAGGAATAACAGCAATGAAATAGGTTGTTTATGCATTACCTCCATGCTAAGAATGATCGTGATATGCCTGAATAATCCTATTCAAAAATTCATCCTGATCCATAGCCCAATAATGATTGGAGAAGATCTCTACTTCATTGAAACCATTAAACCCGGCAGTTTCTACCCAGGACCGGATCAATGGGACATCGATACACCCCTCTCCCATCAGACCGCGATCCAGCAACATGTCACTGGTGGGTACTCTCCAGTCGCAGATGTGGAAGGCGTAAAGATTACCATTTTCACCACAGCGTTTTATTTCCGCTTCGAGATGGTCATCCCACCAAAGGTGATATACATCAACGGCAATACCTGCCTGAACATCACCAATAGCTTCTGCCACATCATTGGCCTGTCCTAAGGTATTGATGGCTGACCGGGTGTCTGCGTACATCGGATGCAACGGTTCGATAGCCAGCTTTACCCCATTAGCTGCTGCGTGAGGAATAAGTGCCTCAATCCCGGCCTGGATCTGTTTTCTGCTTTCAAACAGGGATTGCTGGGGTTCTGCCCCACAGACCAGCACCAGCAAAGGCGCACCAAGGACAGCGGCCTCGTCGATCATTTTTTTGTTATCATCGAGCGCTTTTAAGCGAGCAGCTTCACTATGGCTGGGAAAAAATCCTCCACGGACATACGAAACTACTTCTACCGATGAGTGTTCAACGGCTTTTGCTGCTGCATTCAGTCCAAGTGCCTGGGCAGCATCCTGCCAGATACTGATCCCACCGATGCCGGCTTCAGCAAATTTGTCGAGAGCCTTATCCAGCGACCAGGGTTTGGTGGTGATGGAATGAATACAAAGTGATGCCAGATCTTTGGACATGGTGAGCTTATTTTGAAGTGAGGAGTGGCACATCCAAGCAGATGTGTCACTCCTAAACTTATTTTACACAGCTAAAAAAGGTGTAATATGGTTTATCTTCCAACAGGCGTTGTGCATAGAGCACCAACTCCCGGGCGTGGTAATCTCCCCACATACTGGATTCCCCGTTGGCGACCTTGCAGCCCTCGGGAACATAATCCCAGCCATTTGGCTGGTGATAAATGGAGTGCAGGATCAAACCCTGATGTTCCGGATCTTTGCTTAAGTAAGGTGCCTCCAACAGCGTATCCAAAGCGGTGAGGCCGGCCTGGAAATATTTTTCAGCTCCGGTATCATCTTTGCCTTCCAGGTATTTAGCCAGTCGTAACAACCCTTGTGCACCGATGGCCGCCGCTGAGCTATCGATCGGCTCGTAGTCATTATACGGGTCAGAATCTCTTTGGGTATAATCGCCCAATTGATACAATTGGGGTGCACCGGTATCCCAGTAAGGAATACCGTCTTTGGCCGTATTATCGATGAAGAAATCACAGGTAGCCCGGGCGGCTTTCAGATATACGGCTTCCAAAGCTTCTCGACCGCCGTAAGACTCCAACTGGTCATCGGCAACGGTAGCCAGATATTCTAGTTGTTCCGGGAAACCGATCATTGCCCAGGCCAGTCCCCGTGTCCAGGTAGTGAAACCGGAAAAGCCCTGCTGGGCATTAGGACAACGATAATTGCCGTCGTTGATATTAAAAATGCTTTCGTGAGCGGTACGGCCCCAGACGTCGTAACTGTCCCGGCCTTCACCGTAATAGATCGCATATTTGGCAGTAGCCAGTGCATGTTGAATGGATCTTCCCAGCAGGCTGACTTTCACATCATTGTCTCCCATGAGATCATGCCCCAGTTCATGGCTTACCACCAGGGAACGAACGGTACGGATGGTATCCACAAATAAGGAATGTGGACCGTTGAATGAATAGAGATAACCGCCGTCGGGAATGTTGGTCCACCGTTTAGCCTGAACCGAACCGGACAACTTGAGCGCCAGCTCATAAAAATCCTTTTCCCACTGGTTGTCGGGAATGCGTCCTTCGCGTATCAGGCGCAGGAGGTTTCCGTAGGTGCTGACGTTATTGAAGCCATGATCATGCACCCCGAAATGGCTGACGTGTGAAGCCATTTTATCCACCGTTTCGGTGCGGCCATAATCCAGGAAAGAGGGATCGCCCGTTGCGTCAAACTGCAGGATGGCAGAGCCAAACTGAAAGCCCTGTGTCCACTCCGTCCAGCCTCTTGTGGTGTATTTCCCTTTCACCGTAAATACCGGTGTACCCTGAGAGGCATCATAATGTTCTCGGATCGAATTGATCTTCTCGCCGGAATATTGCCAGAAGGCATTGATCTTGTCCTTCAGGTCATTCAGCGAAAGCTGTGCGTTAATTTCCATAAAAAGTTCTGGTGTCTGATTTTTGCGGTAAGTAGACGTAGGCCGGGCCGGCTTACACCTACATACTTTCTCTACTTACGCTCTAGTCGGTCTTAACGGCAGTCAGATCATAACCGAAATACTGGAAACTGAATGACTTATACTGATCACCTTCTTTTTTAAATGTGAAACGCATGCTACTATCCAGATTCTCAAAAACTTCAGAATTCACCGGTTTAAGATAGAATTGAGGTCCACCGCCGGGAGCATCCATATACAGATAACCATCTCTCTTCTTCAGGATCAGGGTTGCATTAAACCGCTGAATGACATAGGTACCGAGCAGACCATCCGGGATCTTAAATTCGGCGTACTGCTGATCCAGTGTAGGATAAATATTATCCAGCTGATCGCTATCGGGGATCCCCTGGCCAACCATCATCCCTTTTACTTCTTTTGGTCTTGGGATCTTCATTTGGTAGGTCTTACCGTCACGTAACACTCCTGCACTCGCCGTCAGCACCTCATCTTTTCCGTCATTGTACTTCACCTGTACTACCAACGGCACCGGGCGATTTCCTTCATTCGCAAGTGTCAGTTTACCATTCTTGTACGATTGTATCCGAACATCCGCCGTACCGAATTCAAAAAACCAGGGCTTCCAGAACCAGGAAAGATCCTGACCGGAAACATTCTCGAAGGTGTAGAAAAAATCGTAGGGTGATGGAGATTTTTTCGCCCAACGGCGGATATACTCTCTAAAGCATTTCAGGAATAGTTCTTCTCCCAGATGATAGTACAAAGTAGTGTATAAAAACGCCGGCAAAGGATAGGCGGAATAACCGTAATTGGTATTGTCCGTAAACTGGGTAGAGGTGATCAG
>JAGQXH010000687.1 GCA_020436695.1 Lewinella sp.
GCGCCTCCCGGCCATTGATTGCATGTTCATGGCTGAACCCCCAACCATCGAGGAGCAACTCTGCTACCCGCTGATTCATGGGGTTGTCCTCTACCAACAGAATTGAAGTGGTGCCGGATTCGGAAAGCGCATCGGATAGATCCGTCCGAGGGCCGCGGTTTTGCGCGTCTGCGGCAATGCCAAATGGGATAACAACGGTAAAAGTCGCGCCTTTTCCTTCTTCACTTTCTACCCGAATGCTTCCACCCTGGACTTCCACAAGCTGTTTGGTGATGGTCAGCCCAAGACCGGCCCCACCGTATTTCCGCGTAGTATCGGAAGCTGCCTGTGCGAAGCGGTCAAAAATATTTTCCAGTTTTCCCGCAGAGATGCCTATGCCTGTATCCCTTACTTCGAAACTGACCAACAGTTTATCCTCTTCCAGGTCTGCCTGCCGTTTCACCGACAGGTCGATCCTTCCTTCTTCGGTAAACTTAAAAGCATTTCCCAGTAGATTGACCAGGATCTGAGTAAGCCGGGTGGGATCTCCCTTCAGGCTATCCGGAAGTTTATCATCAATATGCAGATAAAATTTTACCGGGCTGTTCTTCTCCCGGTAGAGAAACATATTCTCAATAGAATGCAACAGGGCCGAAAGGTTAAAGGAAATGTATTCCAGTCGGAGGGCTCCGGCTTCTATCTTGGAGAAATCCAGGATGTCATTGATGATCGACAGGAGGTTTTCACTGCTGGTGCGAATACTGTGGACAAACTCCGGTTGGTTTTCTTTAAGAGAGGTGCGGTTCAATAAATTGGCAAATCCGATGATCGCGTTCAGCGGCGTACGTATCTCATGGCTCATATTGGCCACAAACTGTTCTTTCAGAAAGGCGGCGCGCTCGGCATTCTCTTTGGCTTCCACCAGGTTATTTAAAAGTTCCCGCCTTCTTCTTGCGGTCCTCATCAGATAATAGATAGAAAAAACGGCGATTAGAAAAACAAAGATCACACTACCCAGACTTACCATCAACAGTTTGTTGGAAAGGTCATTTTTCCTATTCAGGTAATTAAGCATGTGCTGCCGGTGATAATGCCGTATTGTATCCGTCATTTCCAGGATGCTGTCACGGAGTTGTTCTCCCTCGGCAAGAAATTGCATTTTCGCTTCCTCAACAGGCTGGTTTTGCTGCACCGCCCCCATAATGTTACGATGATAAATGATTTTTTGCCGTACGAAATCTTCGAGTTTTTTCAGATAAGGGGATGTCATCTCATTCTGAAAATAGCTTTTTATTTTACCCAGATCCTGCTCGATATCACGAACGGCGTCCTCTCCTTTTCCAACCAGAATTACTTCTCCCGATTCCATATAGTTGGTCTGAGCGTGCACCAGCTCGATCAGATGACGGTCAAGGCTACGCAAGCTTTCCGTGCCATCGTACACCCCCATCAATTCTTTCCCGGCTTCTTCCAGTTCTTCGAGGGTCTGTAGGGTCAACAAATGTGCGCCTAAAGCCAACAGCAGCGCAACCAACAGTACGGTAGCCAGTTGCCAGTCCTGCTTTTCAAACTTCACCGATCTGTCGTTCATATTATTCATAAGTCCTGTGGTTCCGTTTCTTCAGAATATATTAAGTCGATCCATCAAGCTCTTTTTATACCCTTCACTGACCGGGACGAGATGATCTCCCAACAAAAGTGAATTTTGCTCTATGTTCGTGATCTTGTCAATGGCTACAATGTAGCTGCGATGCACTCTCAGAAAACGCGTACCGGGTAAGCGTTCTTCCACCGCTTTCATGGTCAGATGAACCGGATATTTCTTGTCTTTGGTAAAAAACACGACATAATCGCCCAATGCCTGCACCAGATAAATATCACTGAATTCCAGGCCCTGGAGCTGATTGTTTACCCGGATAAAGATGGTGTCGTCCTGGGGTTCAGGGGATGTAGACTGCATTTGCTGCCACTTTTCCCAGGCACGATGGACCGCTTTTAACAGCCGGGGCAAAGCCACCGGTTTCAAAATATAATCCACCACCTGCAGATCGAAACCTTCCACTGCGTATTCTGTTTTAGAGGTGATCAGAATAACCAGGGGTGTGTAATCCAGACTCTTCAATAGTTCCAGTCCGGACATACCCGGCATTTCCACATCGAGAAATAAAAGATCAACCGGTTCTTTTTGCAACTGATTGAAAGCAGCCATAGCATCTTCCTGTTCACCACTGATCTCCAGATCTTCAACGTTGGACAACATTTTCCGCAATGCCAGACGTGCCATCGGATTATCATCTACGATCATACATTTCATCACACAAAATTTAGGTTCGAGACCTAAATATAAAACAAGGTAAAAGAATAAAGGTCTGTCGGCAATTGCCATCTCACTGCCGGCAGACCCCACATTCAATTAATCCATTCCATTCTCTGGTTTAGATACCGGAAAATTAAGACTCAGGCTCCACCTCCATTTCTGAATAGCCTTATGTAGTTATTTTCATTAACTGCCATGATAAGACAAGGAAGCGGTCAGCGGTCACGAGAATTTGTGTTTTTTTATCCCGAAGGGTGACCCACATCCCAATAACTGTCTTTTAGAAAAACAATGATCATGGAAGCAATCCTCAACTTTGAGACTTTAGTAAAATCACAGCTCTCTTATTTGCAACAGATAGCCCGCAATTATACAACTGATGAGTCCACTGCCGAAGATCTGCTGCAAGATACCATTGTACGTATCTGGAGCAATCGGCAAAAATTCACCATGGGCACCAATTTTAAAGCTTGGGCTTCCGTGATCATGCGTAACGTTTTCATCAATGATTACCGCAAAAGGAAGAGGTTGAATATCTATAACGTTACCCCGGACGAAAACATACTGGAGGGGAAAGCCGAAAATTCGGGCGAACAGCAGATGGTTTACGATGATCTCCTGCGGGAAGTACACACGCTCAAGACGATGTACAGAAAACCTATTGAACTTTACAATAAAGGGTTTAGTTATCGGGAGATTGCGGAGGATATGGGGGTATCGGTCGGGACCATCAAAAGTCGCATGCACGTTGCCCGCGGATATCTAAAGCAACGTCTGGCCAGCTAATAAATGACTGATAAAAAGGGTTTTAATAAAACAGAGGCTGCCTCTCAAAGGAAAGGCAGCCTCTTTGCGTATCATTTGGTTTCTTGGATCATAATGAATACGCATTATTGAGGTCAAAATCTAATACCAAGATTAAGGGTCAGCATATTGTTCTTTCCTTCCACATCCTTGAAGAAGTTAGCCTGACCGATCTCGTAACTTAGATCAGCGGTAAGGAACAACACATCAACACCAACACCCACATTGTATCCCCACGTCAGGCGGTTAAGATCTTCGATCTTAAGTGTGTAAGTATCGGTCTCTTTCACTCCGAGAACGTAAGTCGGAACAATTCCGCCTTCAGCACGAATACCCAGGAATTTGCTGCCACCAGTGAGGTTGAAGCCAATATTCAGAGGCGTTTTGATACTTTGGATCTTGGTCTCATCCCGCCACATATCGATATTGGGATCTTCTAGATCAGCTTCATTCAGTAAACGAGCGGTATTGCTGTAAAAATGAGCGCCCGGGTTGAGATAAATAAAACCGTCTCCGATCCGAAAATCCAAACCGGCATTCCAGCCGGCTTTAGCTTCCGTTTTCAGGTCACCGATCTTGGCATCCAGCGCCGACACATTTACCCCAATTTGCGGGTTTAACTTCACCTGAGCCTGTGTCTGCCAGCTCATCAATAATACCATACAGCTAGTTAACAATACTGTGATTAAGCGTTTCATGATCTTTTTGTTTTATCCAGAATAATAACAGTTCCGGTGGTTTTTAATATCAACGATCCGTGATCAGAAAAGTAAGCAGTGAAGCCACCTCGATATGGATCGCATATTTTATACCCATTAAACGGCGGAACCGGGCGCTATGTGTGTGAAGAAAATGCCAAAGTCTGTTAACAAACAGCTAAATGTAATTGCATGACCTATTTGCATTAAAAATGAACCTTGTAGAAATGATCACGTATACCGTGATTAGCAAAAAAAACTATTTTTACGCCCATGAAAAGAACACTACTGCTTTTTCTGAAAGGAGCTGCCATGGGAGTGGCGGAGGTTATACCCGGCGTGTCCGGTGGCACACTGGCCTTTATTACGGGCATCTATGAAGAATTACTCGATACTATTAAAAATATACTGGGGCCGGAAATATTCAGAGCATTCCGGAAAGGCGGTATAAAAGCGGCCTGGGCAAAGGCTAATGGTCCATTTCTCGCCTTTTTACTACCCGGCATGGCCACTGGACTGATCGGAGGAGTATTTGTGGTAACCAAATTACTGGAAACTTACCCGCAGCTACTCTGGGCTTTTTTCTTTGGTTTGATCCTGGCGTCTGTGTGGTACATTGGTAAGCGGGTCGGCCATTGGAGCATAGCGGAAATTGTGGGACTAATACTATCCAGTGCTTTCGCCTTTTACATTACCATTGCCGCTCCTGCACAGGGCATCGAAGCTTACTGGTTTATTTTCATCTGCGGGATGATCGCCATTTCCGCATTGATCCTACCCGGCATTTCCGGCAGTTTCCTGTTACTATTGATGGGAATGTATACGGTCATCATCCCCAG
>JAGQXH010000688.1 GCA_020436695.1 Lewinella sp.
CGTACCGCTATAGCTAAGCAGAGGTGCAGCGCACCGAAATATTTCCAATACTGGGATATGTACTAAAAAGAGCTGCAGCGCAGCGTAACTTTTGCCTGGGCAACAGCCGCATGTTACGCTACGCTGTAGCTGGGACAATGTACTTGCTTTGTGCTAAAAATAGGACGGTACGCTGCACCTGTAAACTTCTTTTTTCAAATATCACTATTTCTTTTACAAATCATATGGAAATGCTTAGATTTGTTTTACAATCTATATAGAAATGGGGAAAAATTACCTGGGTGAATTTGAAGAATTAATGCTGACGATGGTTGCCATACTGGGAGAGGAGGCCTACGGCAATGCCATTGTGGAGGCAGTCGCTGAGCAACTCGACCGTAAAATAAATCTGAGTGCGGTGCACATTACCCTTTACCGGCTGGAAGACAAAGGGCTGGTTAAATCCCATATGGGCGGTGCTACGGCTACCCGGGGCGGGCGGCGCAAGCGCTATTTTCAGATCACCAATGCCGGAAAGAGTTACCTGCTCGAATTGCAGGAACAGCGCATGAAATTGTGGAAGCTAATGCCTAATCTCAAATTTGGGACCTTATGAAGCCGCCGAAGTGGCCGATCCGTTTGCTGGAGCGGTTTTGTCCGGACGAACTGCTTGAGGGAATTGCCGGTGACCTGTTGGAGCAATTCGAAGCAGACTGCCGCTCAACCGGAGCGCGCCGGGCCCGAAGGCGGTTGGTGTGGAATGTGTTCCGGCTGTTCCATCCCTACATCCTGCTAAGAAATCACCTTACTGTAAATATGATGAATATGGATATGTTGAAAAGCCATCTGCTGGTAGCCGGCCGGCATATGAAGCGACAGAAATTCTTTTCCGGGATCAATATCCTGGGGCTATCCTGCGCCATTGCCTTTGTGTTCCTTGCGGTTCTTTTTATTCGACATGAATTGGCCTATGATCAGTTCCACTCGCGAAAGGCTTCCATTTTCCGGGTATACCACGATATTCAGAACGCCGAAACGGGGCAGTCAAAGCACAAAAGTGCCGTAACCGCCGTGCCGCTATCCCGCGATCTGGCCGCCGAGTTGCCCGGTATTGCCGGCTTCACCCGGTATGCCAGCAGTTCGGTAACCATTCGAAAAGGGGCAACTCCCTACGATGAGGTCGTTCACTTTGTAGACCCTGCTTTTCTGGAAATATTTGATTTTCCGCTGTTACAGGGTGACCCGGAAACAGCGCTGAACGAACCTGCCGATATCATCCTGAATACTGCCATGGCGGAAAAGTATTTCGGCAAGTCCGACCCCATAGGGCAGGAACTGGAACTGCTGGTAAATGACACTACGGTCACGCTGACGGTTAGCGGCGTGGTAGATGCCCGTCAGGAACAGTCCAGTCTGCCGTTTGATTTTCTCATGCCTATCGATCAGTACAAACTGCTGCTCCCGGAATCGATGTTCGAATCCTATAACTATGGGTTATTGGAAAACTATATCCTGCTGCGTCCGGATACCCGGCAGTCTGCTATCGAACCGAAGCTCACCGCGGCGGTAGAAAAGTACAGTACCTCATCTGCCGATGAACACGTGGAATATGGCCTGCAGCCGTTGCCTGGCCTTCATCTGGAAGCGGAGGTTACGGGCAATGCCCTGTATACCTCACCGCAGAAGCTCTATTTCATGGCAGCTCTTTCCTTGCTGGTTATCTTCATCGCCTGTGTCAATTTCATTACGCTGTCAACCAGTCAGGCACTGGGCCGTTTCCGGGAGATCGGGGTTCGGAAAACCCTGGGAGCGTTGGTGGGGCAACTGCGCCGGCAATTGGTGATCGAATCCTTTTTCATTTGCCTGATCTCCGGGCTGATCGGCCTGATACTGGCTGCCATCTTGCTGCACCCTTTCGGTAGATTGATCGAAAGCGAGCTACATTTTTCGATCGGGGCTTTTGAAATTGCTTTTTTGCTGGGGCTGTTGCTGGTCATTGCCACCATTACCGGCCTGTTACAGGCAGCGATCATCGTCAGGAAGCATACCCAGGATGCTTTATCGGGAAAAGTACGGCTGGCCGGCGGGCAAAAGTGGTTCAACGACAGCCTGATCGTTTTACAGTTTTCACTGTCCATTATATTGATCATAGGAGCGGTCACCATCCGGCGACAAATGCAGTACATTCAGCATAAAGACCTGGGGTTTGACCAGGAGCGACTGCTGGAGATCAATCTGGGGAATACTGCTGATAAAGAGGCCGGCCGGCAATTGTTAGCGCGTTTTAAACAACGGGCGCTACAGCATCCCGCCGTTTTGGAAATAACCGCCAGTATGAACAACAGCCGGGAACCCTGGACGAAACTGATCTTTGACCAGACCGACGGTAGCAAGGAAGGCCTGTTCTACAATCAGATCGACGAGGACTATTTGCAGACCATGGGCATCGCCATGGCGGAAGGCAGTAACTATCAACAGGACCAGCGGAATGCTACAGACGCCATTTTGGTGAACGAAAGCCTGGTGCGTCATTTTGGCTGGCAAGATCCGCTGAATGAACAGATCCCCGGGAGTAACTTCAACGGCAGCCACCGGATTATCGGGGTGGTAAAGGACTTTCACTTCAGCTCCCTGCATCAGCGGATCGAGCCGCTTATCCTGGCTTTGGATGATGGTGCGATCAGTAGCGGCATCACCGGTTTGTCTACCTATGTATGGCCGCCCAATCTGTATCAGGCGCTGGTACGCGTCGGCACGGGAGATCCTGCACCGGTACTGCAATACCTGGAAACGAGTTGGAAATCGGTCGCTCCGGATAAAGCTTTTAGCTATCATTTTGTGGATGCCTCCCTGGAAGCCAAATATGCTGATGAACGACGCTGGGCGCAGGTCATGGACTGGGCTTCCGTTTTTGCCATCGGCATCGCCTGGCTGGGCCTGCTGGGGCTGATGCGGCTTTCGCTGCGTAAACGGGTCAGAGAGATCGGTATCCGTAAAGTGATGGGGGCTTCTGCATCGGGAATTGCCGTTTTGCTGTCTCGCCGTTTTTTGATATTGCTGCTCATCAGCAGTGCAATGGCCTGGCCGGTGGCCTGGCTGATGCTCCGGGAATGGCTCGCCTCTTTTTCCTACCGCATTTCGCTGAACCCTATCCTGTTTTTGCTTGTTGGACTAGGTGTGCTGGCGCTGACCCTGGGGTCGGTGGGCTGGCAGAGTCTGGTGGCGGCGCGAGTGAATCCGGTGGAGAGCTTGAGGGCTCAGGATTGATGTGGTGATATAGGATATGGTGAGTGGGTGATGTGGTGGGTGAGGAATGCATGTTATAGGGTTAATTGATGACAGTGTTATACCTTCAGGATGCAACAAAACGACCAATGGATGCGGATAGGAGAGGAGTGGTTCCGGCAGCAGGGCTGGACGGCTTTCCCGTTTCAGCTGGCCGCCTGGGAAGCTTATCTGGATGGATATCACGGTTTGGTAAATGCACCGACGGGGAGTGGAAAGACTTATTCCCTGCTGATCCCGATCATTCTGGAGTTCATGCGGGAATATCCGGATGCCCGGGAGTGTACCGATAACGGATTGAGAGCGGTGTGGATCACGCCCATCCGGGCACTAACACGAGAAATACAGGCTTCCGCTCAACGATTGGTCCACGATATGGGGCTACAGTGGGAAGTAGCCATCCGATCGGGGGACACTTCTACAACCGACCGGCAAAAACAAAAAAAACGTCCACCGGAAATACTGATCACTACACCGGAAAGTCTGCACTTATTACTGGCCTCTAAAGGATACGATACATTCTTCCAGCACCTGCAATGTGTTGTGACCGATGAATGGCACGAACTCATGGGCTCCAAACGAGGGGTACAGATGGAACTGGCCCTTTCCCGCCTGAAAGCCATTCGGCCGCAGTTGAAGGTCTGGGGTATTTCGGCCACCATCGGCAACATGGATGAAGCGCTGGCGGTGCTCATGGGCAATAGCTTGCACGAAGGAGCGGTGCAAGTGATCCGGGCCGATCTGCCAAAAGCCGTAGAAGTGATCTCCGTATTGCCGGATGAGATCGAACGCTTTCCCTGGTCGGGTCATCTGGGATTGAAGATGATCGAAAAGGTATTGCCCATCATCGATGCCAGCCAGAGTACGCTGATCTTTACCAATACACGCGCCCAGTGTGAGATCTGGTACCAAAATTTGCTGGAGGTGCAGCCTGATCTGGCCGGAGCCATTGCCATGCATCATGGCTCGCTTTCGCGGGAACTGCGCGACTGGGTAGAAAATGCACTGCATGCCAATCAGCTCAAAGCGGTGGTCTGTACTTCCAGCCTGGATCTGGGCGTGGATTTCCGGCCCGTGGAGAGGGTCATTCAGATCGGCAGCCCCAAAGGTGTAGCCCGTTTTTTGCAGCGGGCCGGCCGGAGTGGTCACCAGCCGGGGGCGAAGAGTCGCATCTATTTTGTGCCCACGCACAGTCTAGAACTCATGGAAGGAGCAGCTTTGCGACAAGCCATCGATGAACAGGGGCTGGAAAGCCGCATTCCCTACATTCGTTCTTTCGATGTATTGATCCAGTATCTGGTCACCCTGGCCGTATCCGATGGTTTTCGGCCGGAAGAGATACTTCCTGAAGTGCGCG
>JAGQXH010000689.1 GCA_020436695.1 Lewinella sp.
CCCGGAAAGCGTAGATACTCTGGGCGTCGTCGCCTACTACACAGATATTGCGTAGACTACCCTCATAATTCACCAGCTTGCGTACTATTGCGTACTGCAAGGTGTTGGTATCCTGAAACTCATCCACGAGAACATAACGAAAACGCTTGCGGTATTTTTCCAGCACATTATCCGGATTTTTTTGCAGCAATTCGTACAGGCGATAAAGCAGGTCGTCAAAATCCATGGCCCCGGAGCGTTTGCAACGCATGACGTACTTTTGGTAAATTGCCGCCAGATGAGGGACTTTGGCTGCGCGATCCTGGGCTAGTAACTCTTCGTTGGCTGCATACAGCTTGGGGGTGATCAGGTTACTTTTGGCGGAAGAGATCCGGGATCGAATGCTGTTGGCATTATACACATTCTTATCCAGGTTCATCTCCTTAATAATATTGGCAACCAGACTTTTGGAATCGTCGCTATCGTATATGGTGAAATTGGAAGGATAACCGATCTTTTCTGCTTCCACCCGCAGAATGCGGGCAAAAATGGAGTGGAAAGTACCGGCCCAGACGCGATCGGCCCGCGCCCCTACTACTTTGACGATCCGCTCTTTCATTTCCCGAGCCGCTTTGTTGGTAAAGGTAAGAGCGAGGATCTCCCAGGGTGCTACTCCTTTCTCAATGAGATGTGCGATCCGAAAGGTCAGCACCCGGGTCTTCCCCGAGCCTGGACCGGCTACTACCAGCACCGGGCCGTCGGTGTTGACCACAGCCTGTCGTTGAACATCATTGAGTTGATCTAAATAGCTTCCACCGGTAGTCGTCATGAAGTATTGCTTTTTAGCAGCAAAGTCCGGGAAAGACGCTTACTGGTTTCCGGTTATGCAGGGAAACCGATCGGCAGGATATGATACCACTACCACAGGAACGCCCTCTCGACTCTGCGGCCGATTCGTTGTCAGATCTTTTTTTCCTGCTGTCGTGCAATCGGGAAATTAATCGCAGTAACGAATCGCAATGTTACGACTTCTTAGGCGAATATAGAAAACGGCAGTGGGATTAATTCATATTGGTAACTGACCGGCAGTTGCCCCATTATAAGTCGGACGTCTGCACTCTCGCTTAACCATACTTTTCCGTCATATAAGTGTAGGACTCCTCGATCAATTGTTGTAGGATCTCCACATCCACGTCTTCCAACTTTTTGATGTAAAGACAGGATTTGCCGGTCTTGTATTTACCCAGCTGCTGCATAAGTTCTTCATAACGGCCAAAACCCGGCATGATATAAAGTGTGAGATTTTGTTTACGGGGAGAAAAACCAACCTTGAACATGTCTCCTTCCCGGCCACTTTCGTATTTGTAGTGATACTCATCAAAGCCAACGATACTCGTGCCCCACATCTTGGCTTCTTTTCCGGTGATCTTTTGCATCCAGTTCAAGACGGTCAGACAGTCTTCTCGCCGCTTATCATCTTCTACGGCATCGAGAAATGCCCGTACATCATTTTCGTTTTGGGTGGTTTTGAGATTTGCTTTTGCCATCCTAAATATTTTCTTTCTTTTTTAGATCTATTACATAAGTTTCTGACACTTCCAGTATCTGGCAAATCAATTGAACATCCATTCCCATCTTTAGCATATTTATGGCAGCGTCATGTTTTGTTTTGGCTTCACCGATCTGCTCCCCTTCGAGTTTTCCTTTTTTCTCGCCTTGTTCCAAACCTTGCTCAAGACCTTGCTTATACAGATAATCCTTTTCAATATCAATCGTTATAGGCATAATGCTAATATTTTCAACTATTTTCTCATTCAAGTTACGCAGTCTTGACAAAACATTCAACTGGCTGAAATAATTACCTTCACGGGGTGTTTTCCTTTTTTTTGTCATCGAGCGCACTTAAAAACATATAATTGCAATTATACATTTTTTTGTATCAAATCTAAAATGTAGCGCTCCCTAATACACAAAAAAATTCCCTATCCGGACCAGGTGCCGGATAGGGAATTAGTATTATTTATTGGTCAGAAAGATCATTCCATGATCACCATCTTGCGAGTTGCCGTATACTCGCCGGCCGTAAGGGTGTAATACATCAGCCCGGCTGCACCGAGTTCATCCCGGTCTATTTTCAGCTGATGGTATCCGGCACCATAACCACCCCGGATCATTTTCACGGTTCTTCCTCCGGCGTCGTAGATCCTGATACTGACCTGTTCATCCGTCGGGAGGTAGAAACTAATGCTGGTTTCCTGCCGGAATGGATTGGGCACATTCTGATACAATTCAAAACCGGCAGTAGTCACCTGTTCCGTACCGTAATTAATGCCAACTTCCAACAGTTGATCATCCACATCATAAGCCTCGGCAATGGTCAAACGATTGCTGATCCGCAATACTTCACTGAGCCGGACATCTTTCTGTGCCCGGAGTACCAGCGTGAACAGGCGATCATCACCGGTGAAGTGTTCTTTACCGGTACCCGATTTGTTCCAGGAAGTAGAAATCAGTCCCTCTTCCACAAACCGCAGCCCGAAGTTACCTGCCTCGGCAACGCCATAATCCAGGTCTTCCAACAGGATGCTTTCGGGATCGAGCAGCAGGGTAAACTGGTACCCCTGCACCTGTTCCAGTTCCGAACTGGTGAAGTCAATACGATACACTTCTCCCCGTTTCATTTCCTGCTCCGGTACGTCCATCAGGAAGCGACCGGCCATCGTTCTGGGCTGAGCTTCCAACGCATTGGTCAGAGCATTGAAGTTCAGGTCTCCCACCTTAATGGCTACAAAATCCTGATCGGTCAGATCACCCTGTAGGTTATTGACGTTGATCACTTCCGGAAAAGAAGTCAACCAGGGATCTTTGCTATCCTGGAATTTGAAATCGCGCGGGATGAAACGCCAACTGGTGTTATTGGTGAAACGGGTATCAATGTTCAGGATCAGACGGCGCAACTGAATGGCATCCAGCGTAGTGATCGTCTTCGAACGGTTCACATCGGCCGCAATGATCTGATAGGGGCTGGACAATGGCTGCACATCCAGGATATGCTTGCTCATCAGTACGAGGTCGAAAGTAGAGACCCCATTCAGCGGAGCTGCATCCAGGAAAGGCGTAACCGTATAGTCATAATTGCGCCCCAGATCACTAAAGATGTAGTGACCATCTGCCGGCGTTTCCATGCTCTGAATACTGTTACCGCTCAATTCAACGTCTACGCCATCGATCGGTTTGGATTTTTCGTTGGCGATCGTACCGGAAATAGAGCCTACATTACTGGCAGTTTCACAATTAATCATGTTGTCCTGCACCAGCACATACGTCTCGCAAAAATCGCCATTACCTTCTTCGTCCCAGGCCCAGACCTCAATCAATTGGCTGGCGTCATCATCGCAGGTGAGCGTAAGGCCAGTCTGATCCGGATCGGCATCTTCGCCAATGCGATTGATGGAATAAGTCACATCTCCGGAGCAATCGGAGTTCGGGCTGGCGATAAAATCACTGGCCCAGATGTCGATCGCACCGTAGTCGATATCCCCATCTCCATCTGCGTCTGCGGGCGGGATAAGCGGCATTAGTTCAACCGCCAGACCATTGATACAGATCGGGCTTGGCGCTTTACAATCCACTACTTCGAATGGAATATTCACGCCTACCTGGTTACCGCAACCATCTTTTACGCTTACGCCGATATAGTGTGCGCCCAATGGGAAGCTGCCCGTGAGGCTGTAGTTCGGATAAACGCCACTTAGCAGGCTGGTAATATCTTCGTCAATAACTCCATCCTGATAAGCATCCAGATAAAGGGTAATGGACAGATCTTCCGGCGTGCAATTTTCATCAATAGTGAAATTGATGGTAACATCTGCAGGACAACCGCCGTCCACATCATTGGAATAGGAACAGAATGGATCGAGAGCGGTAAATGACACTACCGGGTTCACATTGTCGTATACCTTAATGATCTGGGTGTACTGCCAGTAGCCCACGGAGGCCATATCCTCGCAGTGGTCGCCATAGTAACCATCCGGATAGTTATCCGTATCGTCAGTTTCATTTTCAGTGATGGGCACCACTTCTTTCCAGAAGCCGAACGGATTGGTCTCATAATCACAATTCTGTCCTTTCTCACCTGCTTTAGGATTGAGATTGAAAGGATTGCCGTCGCGATCATACCAGACATGAGAATAATAGGGTGCCGGTTGATTGCCGTAGTAATCAGCACAGGGATCGTCATCGTCTACAGTCTCCACAATTACCCATACATCCTCATCGCCGGGTTTACCATCGCAGTCTTCATCCCGGCTAACGACTACCGGATCGGAAATACCGTCGTATTCACACCAGTTGATCACAGAATAGGTCCGGAAGATCTTGTAGCATTCATCTCCACTGGCAGAGAAGAAGTCATCTTTCACACTGATCGCCAGCAGATCGCAGCTTAGTTCTTCCACTTCTATCGTATCGGCCTGTGGGATGCCACAGTTCGCTGCGGCGTCTTTCGGAAATTTGATCTTATAGTGATGTCTTTCCTTAACGGTCACCACCTGCTGACAGGTATTGGTGGAGGTCAGTCCTCGTGCATCCGTTACTTCAAAACGACGGACGATAGCTCCGTAGCCACAATCATCCA
>JAGQXH010000068.1 GCA_020436695.1 Lewinella sp.
GGATGATCCATAGGAATAATAAAGGTTGGTATAATTTAATGGCCGGGGAAATCAATTGAGTGTTCGCGTGTTAGGGTGCTCAGGTGTTGAGTAAATTTCTGAAAATCCGATTGATGCATGCGATTCAGCTCAGGCTTGATTCACTTTATGGCACAGTTTTGTATTGAAAATGTGGCATCATGCCCTGCCTGGGCCCATTCGTTCTTTCCACTTTCAAGCTTAGCACTTAAGACCATGAGTATCGACTGCTGACTGTCGACTCGAAAAAAAGAGCCACGAAGAAGGTTGATGCATTCGAAGCACCCACACTCTTCGTGGCTAATAGTTATTTTATTGAGCAGATACTAAATGGCCGGATACTCAGTACTGAACACCCAGCACCCAAAAGAATTACTGCTTGTTCATTTTCAGTGTCTTCACCCCTTCTTCTGTACGTATCTTTACCAGATAGGCACCGGCCGGAAGATCGCTCACATCCAGATCGATCCGATCGCGTTGCATGGTGGTGTACTCCCGCTGGATGACGGTCTGGCCGGCAATGCTCATCAGTTGCAGTTGCACGGGAGAAGCGTTCTCGAGATCCAGATCAATGCGGTACCAGTCTTTGGTCGGGTTCGGGAAGGCATTGATGCGACTGTCGTCCAGTTGTGGTTCTTTGGTAGCAATGGTTGTTATTTCGCGAACACCCATCCGGAGGACGAAGGCAATCTCGGGGCCGAAACCACCGCTGAACCAGTCGTCACCGTTACGTACTATCGCACCATAATCATAAAGTACTCTGTGATATACATACGGCATACTGTAATTCAGTGTCTCGGTGGGTTTCGGCAGACTGATCGTCAGAATGTATTCCGAAGAATCCTGCAAAGGATAACCGATGGTTTCACCGTCATCCTGATACAGCGGAGCGTCGATCAGCTGAAAAAAGGTGTCATCATCACTGAAAGTATAAGTAGTAAATCCGATGAGTTCCAATTCATTATCACTGATCTGAAAATCGTCATTGTTATTCCACTTATACAATTGGATGTTTACGGTTTCGCCGATGTGCGCATTTTCCGGACTGAAGATCATGAACTGTGCCTTGTAGGCCTCATATCCGGTTCCATGCGGAGTATAGTAATAGCTACCGGCTTCCCAGTAATCACTATTGAATTCGCTGGGTTGGGTGGCATTTTGTACCAGGTTATTGTCTACCCCAAACAGATCTTCAGTGACCTGGAAATTGAAGATCTTGCGGTTGTCGGCCCCAAAATCGTCATTTTCATCTGCACGAACGGTTTGGAAAACGAAATAATTACCGATGGTCTCCGGAAGGAAGCCTTGTTCGATCTCAAAAGTATCCAGGGCGGTGGCGGCCAGCATGTCTGTGCTTTCGCTGGAATCCTGATATATAAGGGCATCATTCGGGTCAAGTACGCTCACACGCATGCGCACATTGGTCTGCGGATCAGCTCCTTTATTCTCAGCCATCCCGATAAAGCGCAGGGAATCGACCTGAGACAGCGGGATGAAATAGGAAGACGGCAGGCCGTGGTTGAAGATCGCGAGATCATTGGTCAGTACCGGTTCCGTCTCGTAGAGGGCAATATCGTCGATGGCCCACCAGTACTCATAGTAACCGTTCCAGCGAAATTGGAGATACACGGTCTCCTGTCCGATCGCATCCGGGATATTGATGACCAATCGCTCTCCTCCAGTAAACCTCTCAATGGGTTCTATATCCGTCAAAATGTCCTGATAGGTGAAGTTTTCACCGTCTGTACTCACTCCCAGCTCTACCCGGCTGATCGTACCGATTTCTTCGTCACCGCTGAAAACATTCCATAGATAGTAAACATACTGTGAGTATAACTCCAGGTATACATTACTTGCATCTGAGCAATCTATGGCGGGAGAGGTCAAAGTAACCGCATGCAGGTTGAAACCATTGGCATCAGAATCGTAGACCATAAAACCGTCGGATGCGGTCGGTGCGGCGAACGATACCCCATAGCCTCCATAGGAAGGATTACTACTCCACGTCCACGTAACCGAGCCTTCGTTGAAACCTCCACTCGTCCAGTCAGCCAATGCTGTGGCCTCATCGGAGAAGTGCTCCTCAAAAAATGGTGTCTGTGCCGTAGCCGGCAATATACCCAGCACCAGTATTACAAAGAGTAATTGGGTAAAGATTTTGGACTGCATACACATTGATTTTATATAAAAAGGATTAAAGTTAATAAGTCGTAATTATGAGCGTGAGATAAGTCTGAACACAGGCGTCAATCAAAATTGGAGATGTAGTAGAAAGAGTAAAGTTACGGGCCTAGCTGTGATTACCTGATGTTTTAGGAAAAAAGCGTCGCGAAAATTACAAAATAAATGGATATCTCCAAGTTTTTTACAATAATGTGCTTGATAGTTAGCCAGTCGTAAGTCGTAAGTCAATCATGTCAGTGGTGAAATGAAAAGAATTGGCCGGAATTGAAGTAAAATGGGTGCTCCGCGCATGTTCATTTTGCCCTTTATCGTCACATTTACGCCCCTTACACTACGACTAATAATTATCGACTTACGAAGGGTTGTGAAAAAAGTCCAACCTGTGATTATAATGGGAAATAATGTTTGGTTTGAAAGCGTGGGTGGTTCTCCCCAGGGGGAGTCAGAGGGGCTGAGTCTAGGCAAACCCAACATTATTTTTCTCGTATTCTTAGGGAATGACTTTCTACATAACCCTCCGGGATCTAATCGACCGTTAATTGCCGGTATTCTTCCTGCAATTGCTCCCGGTCTACAGGTACGACACCCACCTTCTCACAAACCTGCCCACCGGCCAGATTGGCCATTTGCCCGATCTCGCTCAACGGCAGTCCCAAGGCCAGCCCCAGGGCCACCGTGCTGATCACCGTATCTCCCGCACCACATACATCGGCTATAGTTCGCGGATGGGTGGGAATAAGAATATGCCCTTCCCGGTCTTCGGCAAACAGGCCTTTTTCCGATAGCGTGATCAGGGTGATCCCGTGTTGCAGCCGTTCCCGCAGTGCCCGGGCTGCTGCTAGTAATGAGTCTGCTTCGGGATGTACGGCGAAAGGTAACTGATCGCGGATCTCCCGCAGATTGGGTTTAAACAGGGTGACCTGCCGGTAAGCCCAGAAGTTATTGAATTTTGGATCGACTACCGTCGGAATATTTCGCCGGTGTGCTTCAGCAATGACGGTTTCAATGACTGCCGGTGTAAGTACGCCTTTATTGTAATCCTGGAAAATGATGACGTCCATGCTCATTTCATCCAGGTACCAACGCAGGTTTTGCAGCAATGCAGTGGTTTCTCTTTCACTAAGATCGTGCTGATCTTCTTGGTCTACCCGGAGCAGGTGCTGATTCTGGGCTATTACGCGCGTCTTTACCGTGGAGATTCGTTCTTCGGAAAGCAGCAGTCCGCGGGCATCCAGCTTATGCCGGTCCATAAGGTCGAGAAAATGACGCTGGTTTTCATCCCGGCCGATCACGCTGAACAGAAGTGGTGTGGCTCCCAGAGCCGCAATGTTCAATGCCACATTAGCGGCACCCCCCAGGCGGTCTTCACTGCTTTCCCAGTGCACTACAGGCACGGGCGCTTCCGGGGATATCCTTCTGACCTGCCCCTGCAAATACCGGTCGATCATCACATCGCCGATGATCAGGACTTTAAGTTTGTGGAAAGCTTCGAAGATGCTGTCGATACTCATCATGGCGCAAAAGTAGCAATATAGGTCAGAATTTTGGTGGTGCTGCCCTTTGACTGCAACAGGTAATCGTAGGCCGCCTGGGAAGCGTGCTGATAAGTATACTGATCCGATAAAGCGGTAAAAGTGGCTACCAGTTCTTCGGGGCCGGATACGGCATATCCTCCACCGGAATCCTTTAAGGCCAGCGCTTCCTGAAATTTTTCGTGTTTGGGGCCAAAGATAACGGGAAGACGAAAGGCGATAGGCTCTAATAAATTGTGAATGCTCTTGCCGAATCCACCACCGATATAGGCGATCTTCCCGTAGCGGTACAGCGCAGATAACATGCCGATATTGTCGATGAGTAATATTCGGGCTTGATCACCCAGATGCTCGTTTTCTACCAGCTCACTGTAACGCACAATGGGAAAGGGAGCCGTTTTTTCTATCTGCTGTAGATGGGCCGGGGTGATCTCATGCGGTGCAATGATCAAGCGCCAGTCTGAAGGTAGGTGGTGCTGCCAGAAGGGGAAGAGCAATTCTTCATCGGCGGGCCAGGTGCTACCGGCGATCCATACGGGCGCGGTGCCGCAAAACCGGGCAATAACGGGGTAGGCTTTTGCTTCTTCTGAAAGTTGCAGTACCCGGTCAACGCGGGTATCGCCGCTGATGGTGCAATTGGTAAAGCCGGTGGAGGCCAGGAGCTGGGCCGATCGCTCGTCCTGCACAAAGAAGTGATCGAAATATTGCAACAAACGGCGATACCAGCCGCCGTACGAACGGAAAAATAACTGGCCGGGCCGAAAAAGTGCCGAGATCAGGATGGTGGGTATTTTCTGCTGATGTAGCTGATGCAAATAGTGCCTCCAGAACTCGTACTTCACAAAGATGGCCATAGTCGGTTGAAGAACCGATAGAAAACGACGGACTTTGGTGGGGGTATCCAACGGAAGATAGCATACCAGATCGGCAGACGGATAATTCTTGCGTATTTCGTAGCCGGAGGGGGAATAAAAAGTGAGTACTATGTAGCTGTCCGGGTATTGTGCCTTTAACTGATCGAGTAGAGGGCGTCCCTGCTCAAATTCACCGAGCGAAGCGCAGTGCATCCAGTAACAAGGCTGTTTAGGATCGATTTTTTTATTAAAAACGGATAATTGCTCCCACACCTTCTTTCTCCCCGCTGTCCATTGTCTGGCTTTGGGGTGCCACACTGCGGCCAGGTGCATGGCTAAGGAATAGGCGTGAATGGCAATCGTATACAGCGTAGTGATCAAGGTGGATATCAATTTTCGGCCCTAGTTAGGGAAATTCCTGCTTTTATACTACCAACGAACATTTTTAAAAAAGCGAAGGTTCAACAACTGAAAACGAATCGTAAACACGCTTCTATTACAAAACTTTATCTGCCGGATTGAACCTGCCACTGTAGCAGACGGTGATCCGGTGTCGAATAACCAAAAATGAAAACCATGAAATTATTAGCAAAAACTAGTTGGATCTGGCTTCTGGCGCTGACCATGATCGTTGCTCCGGCCTGCAATACGAGTAAAGCTGTAAAAGGCGCAGCTATCGGCGGTGCTGCCGGTGGTGTGATCGGTGGTGTGATCGGTAAGAAAGCAGGTAACACCGCCGTGGGTGTGATCATCGGTGCTGCCGTAGGGGGGACGGCCGGCGCTTTGATCGGAAAATATATGGACAAGCAGGCTAAAGAAATTGAAGACAATGTAGAAGGCGCGGAAGTTGTTCGGGTAGGAGAAGGTATTCTGGTGACTTTCGATTCCGGTCTGTTGTTCGGATTTGATTCCTACGCGTTGACTGCCACCACCAAAGAAAATCTGCGTAATCTGGCCGAAACTTTGAAGGAGTATGGAGATACCGATCTTACTATCGAAGGCCATACCGATAGTAAAGGAACGGATGCCTATAACCTGGAACTGTCGAAAAAACGTGCTAACTCCGTTGCTGATTATCTGGTGACGTTGGGAGTTGACCGCAACCGTCTGACTACCGTAGGTTACGGTGAGCAGCAGCCGGTTAATACCGAAAATACCGAAGCCAGCGAAAACCGCCGGGTAGAAGTGGCTATCTACGCTAACGAAGATCTGAAGGAAGCCGCAAAGAAAGGAGAATTGCAATAATCTATTCAAAAATAATTTGTAAGTACCAGCGTGAGCGTATTGGGTGAGCATTTCACCCGGTGCGCTCATTTTTTTATCTGATCAGGGTTACCTCTCCGGTGAGTTTTTCGAAGTGCCCTTCCGGATCTTTCCATAAAAAGTAGTAAATGTACACGCCATCGGCAACCGCCTGCCCACGGTGGATGCCGTTCCAGGACGGCGACTCACCGGATGACATTTCTTTTTGGAACAGTAAATCACCCCAGCGGTTGAATATCCGCATTTCTACTAGCTGTTCCAGTGCTTCCATACTTCCCTCAGGCCGGAACACATCATTTACCCCATCTCCGTTCGGCGAAAAGGCATTAGGGATGTAGAGTTGCAGTTCGTAGAATATGATCGAGAGGAAGGCAATACTGTCGCAACCATTCGCAGCTGACAAACGGGCTTCATACAGACCGCTTTCTGTGTATCTTACCTCATGAAACAGAAAAGACGTACCGGCTGGCCGGCTAACATTTATTGTATCTCCCATTAGCAGCGGCGTTACTTCCAGGGAAAGTGAAATAATGCTGTCGCATCCACTGCTACTGATCAGTGTGTCGAGGTAATTCCCTGCTTGAGTGAGTGGTTGGCCGCCAAAAATGTAAGCATCTCCGGTACAGATGGAGATAGTTTGATGGGCAGTTGAAGAAGGCTGAACGCTGAGCTGCAACTGAATGATCTCAATGCATTCCTCTGGATTGATTAAAGTGTCATGGTAGATTCCAGACTGGGTTAGCAACTGCCCTCCGAAACTGTAGGTTTGTCCTTCGCAGATGGAAATGGCTAGTTCATCCACTGGTAGCGGAACGACATTCAAATATAGTTGGAGGACACTATCACAACCCGTTGCACTGATCAGCGTATCGTAATATATGCCGGATTCTTCCAGCAACTGATCACCAAATGCGAATCTTTCACCGTTGCAGATATATTGATCGATTAAAGTCATTTTTGCCGGCCTTTCTACCCGTAGGGCATCGGATAAACGACAGTTGCCGTCGTCATTAGTGATCAAAACATGGTAGATGCCGTCGATAGGGCCTGTAATTTCATGGGCCAGGAGAAGGGAATTGGTGGCACCGGCAATCTCCACGGAATCTTTATACCACTGGTATCGATATCCCGGCTGACCGGTAACGGACAAAATCAGCGGTACACTACAGTCCAGACCGGTAACTTCAATTTCCGGTTTGTCCGGCACCTCCAATATCTCCCGGATGCTGATGTTATCAAGGATCATGAAAAAGTTTTCATTTTGGGTGGTATGGTCGCAATCGGAGGCATAAAAGATAGCTTCAATATCTTCATCTGGGTTTAAGGTAAACTCCAATTGATTCCAGCCATCGTTGAAGGTATTGGCATTTACTGCAGCCAGTTGATGATATGGGAGACCTAAGTCACAGAAGTTATTTCCACTGATTGTGCTGTAATTGGTGAGGTCTTCGCAGCGATTGATCCCGATGATGGTGAAAATGGCATCAGGAACGTCATTTCGGAGATTGGCGATATCAAAAGTCAGAGCATATGATCTACCCGGTCGCAAGGGCTCAACAAGACAAACCCCAACTGATTCGGTATTGATCCGCTTGTTGGCCGAGCCGACGATCCCGAATATATAGCCATCATTAAAAGCTGTATTGAACTGATTAGTCAGAAAGCGGACATCAGGACGTAGATCGGTATTTGGACAGTTGTCGCTGACGTAGTCCGGGCTGGGACCGGTCATGACCCAGTTTTCCAGGCAATTGGAAATTTGCAGATTGGCACAACAGCCGGTGGTTTGGGAAAAATCTCCGTTGGGCACCAGATTGGGAGGAATGCTGTCCTGACACGTGCAGTCCTCATCAAAAACATCCGTCAGCCCATCCAGGTCATCATCCAGACCGTTATGGCATATTTCCGGCATGAAGCCTGATGACGGCCTTATTGCGGCGGCTGACTTTGAGTTGTATACGGCCATTCCGTACAGCAGTAAAGAAAGACAGAGGATGACCGGCCTGTTAAATAAGGGGGCAGAGACGAGATGATCTGTATGCACTAAGATTACCTTTGTTTGCGCATAAAGCTAGGGGGAATCTGAGATGGGAGAAATGACAATTTAAAGGCAATATAGATGATTGTGCCTGGTGAGTTTATTCTAATTTGTTGATTATAAATTGTATAGATTGAATGACTATACGCTGATTCTTTAATTGAACTTTGCAATATTGGAGCGTTGGTCTGTTGTCATCCACCAGCAACACATTGACATGCCCGGTCAGCTTATGTAAGACGCAGCTTGATCATCTTTCTAAAAAATTATGCCTCGGAATGCTTAAATTCGCCTTCCGGAAGAAACCAGCATAATTTATGCCCATCATCAATGCCAGTGCCATTCGTCCCAATTCCATTGCCATTCTTCCGTTTGTCAATCTGAGCTCAGATCCGGAGAATGAGTACTTCAGCGACGGGCTTACCGAAGAGATCATCAATGCCCTTACCCGGATCGAGGGCCTGCAGGTGACGGCCCGTACTTCCTCCTTCGCTTTCAAGAACAAAAATGCAGATGTACGGGAGATCGGTCGGCAGTTGGGGGTAGCTCACATCCTGGAGGGAAGCGTCAGGAAATCTGCGAAAAAGGTGCGGATTACAGCTCAGCTGATCGCGGTGAAAGACGGTTTCCATCTATGGTCGGAAAGCTTCGACCGGGCGTTGATCGATATTTTCGATCTGCAGGATGAGATCAGTCTGTTGATCGCCGATAAAATCCGGGAAAATTCGCTGCATTTCGATATTGCCGATCGTTTGGTCCTGAATCCGGGGATCAGTCCGGAAGCATACGAATTGTATCTGAGAGCGAGATACCTGGTGCAGCGCTATTCCAAGGAAAATATCGAACGCGGCATTGCTCTTTACCATGAGGTGATCGAACAATTCCCGAATTTCGCTCCTGCCTATCTGGGGATACATTTCGCGTACACTTTCTTGGGAACTATGGGGCTGTTGCCGGTTAGCCATGCTTTTTCACAGGGGCAACCTTTTCTGGACCGGGCAGTGGAATTGGATCCTGATCTTCCGGAATGTCAGATGCACCTTGCCGGTCAGTACTTCTGGCAGAAGTGGGATCGTGCCAATTCCTACCGGCACTATAAAAAGGCGCTGGAACTGCGGCCCAATTACGCCGAAGTTTATCAATGGCTGGCCCTGGTACTGTCAACCGAGCGAAAATTTGAGGAAGCGCTCCATTATATCAATACTGCTTTGCAACTGGATCCAATGGCCGCCGAACACCATTACATCAAAGGGACCATTCATTATTTTCAAGAAGATTACGGTCCGGCAAAGGAGAACTTCCAAAAGAGTCTTTCGTTGGAGTCCGATCTCGTTTTTGCCCATGTCTTGCTGGGCGCTACGTGTTTGAGGACCGGAAAAATTCAGGAAGGCCTGGCCTACTTTTCGGGCATTCCGGTGCGGGGAGATGCCGATCTTTCCAAACTGGGAGGGACTACTTTAGCCTACGCTATGCTGGGGGAAATGGGAAAGGTAGCTGCCGGGCTGCGTCAACTGGAAGCGGCCATGCAGTCGGATGTTATGGGAAGGGCACTGTTTTTCCGGATAATAATCCATAGCACACTGGGGGAATACGATACCGCGCTCGAACTGATCGCACTGGGCATTAGCCATCACCTCCCGCTAGTGGTCACTTTTCCGGTGGAGCCGTTCCTGGAGCCCTTGTTCGATCATCCGCGTTTTCAGGAATTGATGCAACAAATATTGCCGCATACGGAAGAAGAAGCCCCCTTTCTCCGCAAGAAATACCAGAAATCCCCCCTGAAGCTCGAGGAAATGGAGGCGTACCAGCAGCAATTGGAAACTTATCTCCGGGAAGAACAGCCCTATCTTGAAAGCGACCTGAATTTGCGTCAGCTGGCCCATATGATCGATCTGCATCCCAATTACCTGTCTCAGTTACTAAATGAACGCATTGGGCAGAACTTCAATGAATACATCAATTCTTACCGGCTGGAGACTTTTAAACAAAAAGTCATCGACCCCGCTAATCGAAACCTCACCCTTCTGGCCCTGGCCTATGACAGCGGCTTTAATTCCAAAACGGTGTTCAATACCTTCTTTAAGAAAACTATGGGCATGACGCCCCGGCAATATTATAAGCAAGTGTCGGAGGGAAAGGGATAGCTTATAAGTTACTCGGCAAGTACTGCATACTTTTATCATTCTCCTGATTTTGCACTAACTAAATGTTGAATAGGATTCCGGCCTTCCAATTTTGTACTTCCCCATCATCATAACATTACAACACCACAGCATCACAACATCAATAAAAAGTTCCGGATTACATACCCGAACGATTCCTGCCTTTTTTACCTTTTTCTTTGCCCTATCAATGAAAACAACCTATAAATTAACACCCGACGGTTATGAAAAACGAACCAATGAAAATTGATATCATCGGTGCCGGTATCGGCGGTTTGACAACGGCCCTTGCACTGCAAAAAAAAGGCATAGCATTTCGTTTGTTTGAACAGGCCAAGAGTATACAAGCGGTGGGCGCCGGCATTTTGCTCGGCGGCAACGCCATGCAGGTATTTGAAAAACTGGGCCTGCGGCAACAGATTGAGCAATTGGGCAACCCGGTGTCCAGGATGCAGATCACACGCCCAAACCTGGAGCCTATCACCTCAATGGAGTTGGACTACTTTGAAAAAAAATACGGCGTGAAAAGCGTGGCTATTCACCGGAGTACGCTCCAGGGAATATTGCTGGAAGCCCTTCCGAAACAATCAGTACATCTGGACAAAAAGTTGACCCAGGTGACCAATTACGACCCTTTGTTCCTTCAGTTTTCCGATGGCACGTTGCTCAACTCGGCGGCGGTCATCGGAGCTGATGGTATTCATTCTCCGGTCAGGCAGATGATCTTTCACGAAAATACGATCCGACATACCGGCCAGATCTGCTGGCGGGGGGTGACCGACTTCCCTATGCCCTGGTCTTATGAGAAGGAGCTGACAGAAGCCTGGGGCCAGGGAGATCGTTTCGGCTTTGCTCAGATCGCTCCGGGTAAGATATATTGGTTTGCGGTGTCGACCAATGCCCCGGGGGCTAGTGGATTTAATAAGCAAAAGATCATGTCTTTGTTTAACAACTACCATCCTCTGGTTAAGACACTGATCGATTTTACGCCCGAATCTCATATCCATACCAGCATGCTGGCTGATCTGAAACCCATCTCTACCTGGGTGCAGGATCGGATCTGCCTGCTCGGTGATGCGGCCCACGCCACTACCCCCAATCTGGGACAGGGTGCCTGTCAGGCTATCGAAGATGCCTACATTTTGGCGGAATGCCTGGATCTCTACCCGGTGGAAGAAGCCTTCCTGCAATACGAAAAGGCGAGAATGGAAAAAGCACAGATGGTGGTTAGATCAAGTTGGACGATGGGTAAAGTGGCTCATCTGGAAAACCCCTGGCTAGTTAAACTGAGGAACTGGCTGATGCATATCATACCGAAGGCGGTGAACCGCCGGCAATCTGATCAGTTGTACCGGCTTTCAGCGGTGTGAGAACGGAGTCTGGTAGTCGTAAGTCGGTTAGTCCAGACTTACGACTAACCATTTACAGCCGCTTCTCTTTCGGGACATCATTTTATTTGATGCGATCCTCCTGATCCCCGAATGGTTCACTATCTTACTGGGCAACTGCAAAATCACACTTTAAATTGTTCGATCCATGCCCAGACCCATTCTCCTGTTTTTGCCGATCATCTGGTGTTGTATGCTCCTGGCTTCCTGTGGAGAGCCTGCTACCGATGTAACCGAGTCATCATCACCCAATATTTTGCTTATCATTTCGGATGATCAGGCCTGGGGCGATTACAGTTTTATGGGGCACGATCAGATTGAGACCCCGCGCCTGGATCAATTGGCGGAGGAGTCGCTGACGTTTACCCGCGCGTATGTTACGGCTCCATTGTGCAGCCCTTCTTTGGCCACTATTATTACCGGCCTGTATCCACATCAACACGGTATTACCGGCAACGATCCATTGTTTGAATGGGACGAAAGGCGTTATTCGTCGGAGTGGAACGTGGAGCGCCGCCGGCAGTTCGATCCGGTACTCCGGCAATTCCTGGATCACACCTTGTTGACGCAGCGACTGGCCCAACGCGAATATCTAAGTTTGCAGACCGGTAAGTTATGGACCGGCTCCTGGCAGGATAGCCATTTCACACACGGCATGACGCACGGAGATCCGGAGCAGGGGGGAAGACACGGGGACGAAGGCCTGGTCATTGGCCGGGAAGGTCTCGATCCGATTTACAACTTTATTGAAGAAGCAGATTCGTTAGACCGTCCTTTTTTCATCTGGTACGCCCCTTTCCTTCCACATGCTCCGCATACGCCTCCTGCGGAACTGGAAGCCAAATATGTGGAGCGGGCACCTACACCGGCCGTTGCCCGCTACTGGGCCATGTGTGAATGGTTCGATCAAACCTGCGGGGCACTGCTCGATCATCTGGACCAAAAGGGTTTATCCGACAATACGCTGGTTGTTTACGTTTGTGACAACGGATGGATACAGGATCCCGAGCATCCTAACCGCTATGCGGAACGATCCAAACGATCACCTTACGAAGGTGGTATCCGTACGCCGATGATGTTCAAGCTGCCGGGTAGGATACCGGCCAGATTGGATACGACTACGCTGGCCAGTTCCATTGACATCGTACCCACGATCATGTCCATTTGTGACCTTGCACCGGATGAAACCCTGCCGGGCGTGAACGTTCTGGAGCGGGCTGCGCTGCAGGATCGTAAGGCGATCTTTGCCGAGGCCTATGATCATGATATTGCCGATGTGAATGAGACTACCCGCAGCCTGCAATATCGGATTGGTCTGGAATACCCCTGGAAGTTGCTACTTCCGGATACCTTCAATCTGCCGGAAGCCATGCCGGAACTATTCAATCTCGACGACGACCCCATGGAGCGCAATAATCTGGTATCCGAACAGGCAGATGTTGCCAATCGAATGCAGCAACTGATCGATACGTGGTGGATTCCTGATCATTACAGAAAAGTAAAGTCGTCAGGCGAAAGCCAATAGTGTTCTTCAAAAATAAAAACCTGGTATACGAAAATGCCTCCCGCGCCTTTAATTCCTAAAGGAGGACCCAGCCCGTGGGTAGATTTCCCTTTAGGGACAAGGGCGCGCGATGGGCAGTTGAATTGTCATTTTTTATTTTTGAACGAAATTAATGAGTCTTAAGCCTCAGACTGAAGACTCATGAGAGACCGAATTACGACTTCTCATACAAAACCGGATTGATCGGCGTATCGATCACCTCGCCGATCTTTGCGCCGGGGCACCAGGTATCCCAGTCCAGTTGTTGATTTTCGTTGACGGGAGCTTTTAGGCGCATGTCCCGGTCCATGTAGATGACCGTCATAACCTGCCGCATGCGATCGGTAGTATTGGCACCGGCCCGGTGAAACACCCAACCGGAATGGAAACTCACCTCTCCCAAGTCGAATGGTTCGATCACCTGGGCAAAATCATTGAGGCGCAGTTTTTTGGAGATGACCCGTTCGCTGTCGTCGCTGATCTTAAGATCCCGGCCGCCCTGTAGGAGGTAGCTTTTCGCACTGAATTCAAGAGGCCCCATTTTGAGGGGGGTTGCCTGCATCGGTATCCAGGCCGTTACCGTATTGTCATTGGAAAGCGGCCAGTAGTACTGATCAGCGTGCCAGGGGGTGAACCCGCCTCCGGGTTCTTTGAACAGCGCCTGGTCGTGGTACATCCGCACACCGCTTACCCCCATCAGTTCTGTGGCGATCCGGGCCAGGCGTTTGCTGAAGACGAATTGCCGAACGGTTTCATCTTTGGTCCAGATATTCATCACCTGTAGAAAGGCTTTGTTATAAGTATCTCTTTCCTCTATGGGAACGTGCATCGTGTTGAGATCCTGCACTTTATTGGAGATCACTTCGCCGAAGTATTCCAGTATTTCTGCCGGGAATACGTGTTTGAGCTTAATGAACTGGTTTTCCCGGTAAAACGCAATTTGGTCAGGATTCAACTGATACGGTTGCTGTAGGATGTCGAGATTGATGGTGGAAGTCGGCATTTATTTTTGTTTAATGGTGTTTTGTAAATTCCTGGTTATCTATGCAATAATGATGAGTGGGCTTGCTGTAGTGGTACGGATAGATGGTTCTATGGCTAATCTGGTTATTATGGCTAGAAGGTTCAGCCATACTAACCATATCAGCCATTAACCCAATCATCTTATTTGCAGGTCGATCACTGTTACACTTATTCCGTCTAACAACTTATTATCTCAAAATTACCTCAATGATCTTAACTTCCCGGTCGCGATCCGCCAGTTTAGCCAGTATATTTCCACTTGCATCCACGGCCAGACTTTGGCCACCATACACATAACCTGCCCACGGTCCTTTGGATATTTCACCCACCAGATCCGTACCGACCACAGTAGTCTTGATGTGTTTAGCGGTGTTAATCACCACCTCCTCCAGTTGTTTCCCGTGTTGTGGCCACTGGTCTTCGTGTTCGGCCCAGCCGTAGGGCACCAGCAACAGATCCGGTTGTAATCCGGCCATTTCTGCCGTAAGTTTGTCCAGAAAAGTGTCGGCACAGATCATCAGTCCAATCTTACCGAATTTGGTTGAGACCACCTGAACGCCCTGTCCTGGGGTATAGGCCGGCGTCATCAATTCGGAGAGGATGTTATTTTTACGGTGTTTTAGCAGGATCTTGCCAGTATCGTCCAGCAAAATAGCAGCATCATATAGGTGTTCACCATCTTTTTCCCCCAGGCCGATGGCTACGAATAGGCCGTATTGTTTAGCCAGTGCTCCCAGCCGGTCACTGTCGGCACCGGGGATAGGGTGAGCGCGCTCGTGGGCATCCGGATTTACCCAGCCCAGAATAGCCATTTCCGGAAAACAGATGATATCAGCTCCAGCTGCTTTCGCTTCGATCATGGCATTTTCAATGCGACGGAAGTTGCCGGAGCGATCGCCGTCGAGGAGGAAAACCTGGGCCAGCGCTATTCGGGTTGACATATTATCGGTGTTATTTGCAGGTTGATCATTTCCCGGAGTAGTACAGGTGCTCCAGATGACAACCGCTATCCAGATCCATTTGTTAATAGTATGTGTTGTCTTAAAGTACATGATCAATAGACTATTGATGTCTTCTCGATGGATCTAGCTCAACTCATTCATTCCATACCGGTCGGTTACTCCGAAGTGCTGTATAACGGTAAAAAATACAGTCTTACCCGCCAGGATCTCGCCGGCGGGAGGAGCATCAAGGTGTTTGCCCGCGAACTGGGTGGAACGGATTTTATAAGTTTCAACTATTATCATACCGGACATCAGGACCATCTGAAACCCTGCGAAATGCCGGAGCAGAAAGTTATTGATTTTTTGCGGGATTTTCAGTTGCTGGAAACTTACTAAAGGGCCAGACACCGGCTCATGTTAAAAGAATATGAAACTTTGTTTGCCTTTTTGGAAAAAACAAGCGGAACATAACGGTACAGAATTCTTTTCCCACAGCAAGTACCTATCTTTGAGAGAAATTACTAAATGGCAATCCGCCGGATCCGTAACCCTTATGGACGCAGGACATTGTGACCTCAGGTTAACAGCAGTGCTTCCGGCAAAGTCCCATTCCGGCGGACGGCCCAAAATATACCAGCATGAGTACCGTCACAACCTTTCAACATGTCGATTATTTATGGGATGAAGCTAAAGCAGCCGCACTGGCCGGTGATGAGGTCGGGCTGTTCCTGTATCGCTCCAATATATTGGGTGCTGACCTGCGGATCACCAATTACGGCGGGGGCAATACTTCCTGTAAGACGATTGAGAAAGATCCCCTGACCGGAGAAGATACTGAGGTAATGTGGATCAAAGGCTCCGGTGGAGATATCGGAACCCTGACCCGTAAAGGCGTAGCGGCCCTGCACGTTAAAAAATTACACGATCTGAAGAGTCGCTATCAGGGCCTGGATTTCGAAGATGAAATGGTAGCTCTGCAATTGCACTGCCTATACGACCTGGACAGTGCCGCACCTTCTATCGATACGCCACTCCACGGCCTGCTCCCATTTCCGCATATCGATCACCTGCATCCGGATGCCCTGATCGCCGTAGCTGCGGCCAAAGATAGCCAGGCGATCACCAAAGAGATCTGGGGTGACACTATGGGTTGGGTGCCCTGGCAGCGTCCTGGTTTTGACCTGGGCCTGCAACTGGAAAAATGTCTGAATGAAAACCCCGGTATCCGGGGAATCGTGTTGGGTAGTCACGGCCTGTTCACCTGGGGCGAAACGTCCTATGAATGCTATATGAACAGTCTGCAGGTCATCGAAATGGCGGCGCAGTACATCGAAGATAAAATGGCGGAAGGCGGACCGGTATTCGGTGGGCAGAAGCTCGAAAGCCTGCCTCAGGAACAGCGTAAGCAACAGGCGGCCAAACTGGCTCCGGTATTACGCGGGCTCTGCTCCAGCCACAAACGGATGGTCGGCCATTTCACCGACGATGAACGCGTACTGCAATTCATCAACAGCAAGGATCTGTCTAAGCTGGCACCGCTGGGTACTTCCTGCCCCGATCACTTCCTGCGCACCAAGATCCAGCCGCTGGTATTATCGCTGGCTGCGGATGCCGACCTGACGGATGGAACTGCCGTAAAAACCCGGCTGGAACCGGCATTCGAACAATACCGCAAGGAATACGCGGAGTATTACGAGACCTGTAAGCATTCCAACAGTCCGGCGATGCGCGATCCCAATCCGGTGGTCATTCTTTATCCTGGTGTGGGCATGTTTACCTTTGCCAAAAATAAGCAGACGGCCCGGGTGGCCTCCGAGTTTTACATCAACGCCATCAATGTGATGCGTGGTGCCGAGGCCATTTCCGAATATACAGCCCTACCGCGGCAGGAAGCCTTCAATATCGAATACTGGCTGCTGGAGGAAGCCAAACTCCAACGCATGCCGAAAGAACAACCGCTTTCCCGTCGTATTGCCATCATCACAGGTGCCGGCGGTGGTATTGGTAAGGCTATCGCCGACAAGCTGGCGGCAGAAGGAGCTTGTGTGGTACTGACCGATATTGCCGAGGAACGCCTGCAGGAAGCAAATGCTACTTTTGCCCGGGACGCATCCACCTATGCCGTTTGCGATGTGACGAATGCCGATTCTATAGCAGCTGCTTACGACAAAGCCTGCCTAGAATTCGGTGGGGTCGATATCGTGGTACACAGTGCTGGTCTGGCCATATCCAAGCCCATAGAATCCACTACATTGAAAGACTGGGATATTCTGCAAAATGTTTTGGTGAAAGGGCAATTTTTGATGGCCAAGGAAGGGGTCGCCGTGATGCGGAAGCAGGGCCTGAGCGGAGACATCGTCAATATTGCCAGTAAGAACGGTCTGGTGGCCGGTCCGAATAATGTGGGTTACGGCACCGCGAAAGCCGCTCAACAACATATGACCCGACTGCTCGCAGCCGAAGTTGCCGCCGATAAGATCCGTGTAAATACGGTCAATCCGGATGGTGTCATTGTCGGCAGTAAGATCTGGGAAGGGGAGTGGGCTGAAGGAAGAGCCAAGGCTTACGGTATTACCGTTGAGGAACTTCCGGCTTACTACGCCAAGCGGAACCTGCTTAATGAGATCATTTACCCGGACGATATTGCCAATGGGGTATTCGCACTGGTCGCTATATTAGACAAGAGCACCGGAAACATCATTAATGTGGATGGTGGTATGGCGAATGCGTTTGTGCGGTAGCATTTTGCTGATTATTTCAAAACATCATTATGAAAATCCAACCTAACCAGATCGCGGATCACAACGATAAACTGAAGAAAGATCACGGAGAAGCCTTTGCCTATCTTCAGTTACAACTTGATAAAAAAGGAATAGATACGGATGCTATTCTGGAAAAAGTCGCTGCTTTTGAAGTAGCGATCCCCAGTTGGGCATTGGGTACGGGCGGTACCCGTTTCGGCCGTTTTCCCGGTGGTGGAGAACCGCGTAGCCTGGAGGAAAAGATCGAGGATGTCGGTATGCTGCAGGCTCTGAATAAGGCCAGCGGCGCCATATCTCTCCATATTCCCTGGGATATCCCCACTGATGCACAGGCCATTAAAGACCTCGCCGCTTCGGTGGATCTGCGTTTTGACGTCGTCAATTCCAATACTTTTCAGGATCAGACAGATCAGAAACTGTCTTACAAATTCGGCAGTCTACAACACGTGGACAAGTCCGTACGCCAACAGGCGATCGATCACAACATCGAAGTGATCAAATACGGAAAAGCGCTGGGCTCCGATGCCCTCACCGTCTGGCTATCCGACGGTTCCTGTTTCCCGGGGCAGCTCAATTTCCGTCGGGCTTTCCAAAATACTTATGAAAGCCTGCAGGCGATCTATGCCGCATTGCCGACTGACTGG
>JAGQXH010000690.1 GCA_020436695.1 Lewinella sp.
CTTCTGTTAGTGCTGCTCCGGAGAAGGTCCCTAAGGATACGCCTCCTCCCATGGCGAAGCTTAGTTTTAGTGTTTTGCTCATTATAACTTTAACTAAGGGTTTATCATCAGGTTATTAAAGATACCCTTTTTGCTATTTAATCCTTAGTATAGATGCTGAGAACTGGAATATCTACGGTAAACGAAATACCGGCCCTCCAGGATTTAGCATCTGTTTCCAACTCCATAGCACTTACTTTTCTTACTTCCGGCCCATATTGGGCGCCTATACCCAGAGAGATAGGACTATTTTTCCACCCCCATTCAAAATAAAACCCGGGAGCCAAAAAGTTCGACCATTTTAATTCCGGCAAGAGAGATGTTTCATCCTGAAGTCGGAAATTGACCACCGCTCCTATATCGATCAACGAAAAGAATAGTCCAACCGATCCCTTTTGTTGTAAATTCACATGGTTGGGTTGGTAATCCTGATTGCCCCAATTGATGCCAATCCCTATCGGTGTCGTGAATCCAAGCACAAGTGCAGATTGGTCAATCGGAGCAGCTCCCATTTTCCTAAGGGAGTTTTGAAACTGATCTATTGCGCTACCGTGAAAAGTCTCCCCTCCGATAAATCCGCCCGGGTAAGCATTTATCCCTACTTCCATGGGCACTGTCCTTTTAATGCGGTAGCTACCTATGGGCATAGCTACCGTTTCTAATGCCAACATGGCTTCTTTCGAGTCTTTAGCTTCGATCAGGGCCACAATAAAATCGCTGTATCTTACAAAATGGATTTTGAAAGGAGATGCAGGCAAAAGCGCTTCGATAAGCGCCACGGAATGACCGATTACCTGAGCATAATGTTCTTCAGTCAGGGCACTAAGGATGGCGATCCCTTTTTCTGCGGTTTGAAAGTGTTCGTCTGGAATAAGTGAGGCACTACTTAGTTCCTGCCCCAAGTTATTGACTAATCGGGTGAGGTTAAAGACACTTTCCAGATAAGCGTTGAAAGCAGACAGCGTAAATTTGGAAGGTTCTTTTTGCAGCTCAGCCTTAAATTTTTCTACCTCTGCTTGGATTTTCAGTATTTTCTGATAAGTACTATATACCGACTTATACGATTTCGAATTTGGCGCAAATAGTTGAGACAGGTTACTTCTAGTCGGTTGAAATCCCAAATTTTGAAGTGGCTGTAGTAATGCTTTTTTCTCCTTTTCCAATAAAAAACCTAGAAATAACTGAAAAGTACCTTCCACATTGATCTTGCTTAGATCAGCAGCTTTTATCCATCCACTGTACGTATCGTCGGCCCGCAGATTTTCCGATAAAATGGTTAATAATTCGAGACTAGCCTTCAGGCGGGGCTCCCGGCTAAAAAAGTCCTGCTCAAAGAGACCTTCTACCAGATCTGCAGGGGAATCCCCTGAATGGTTGATGACATAAAATGTAGATTGGATCAACATGTACAAATTAGGATCTCTGATAGCCGGTTCATGTGCTTCGAACAAGCTGGGAAGATTTTTTTTCAGATCAACTACATCCTGATGTAATGCTTCCCGCAAAGTAGGTAAATAAGTCTTATATTGAATAGGATCCCGCTCAGCCAATACTGCAAATGCACCCGGGAGTAATAATCTCAGGTCATCAAATGCGGGGTTTCGTAAATGCTCCTGGAATTGTTGGATGTAGGCAATATTCAATTCATCTTTAAAGCGCTTGGCAATGAGTGTTGCGAGAGCATCAATCACAATAGTAGGCGATAGTATCCCACCATTCCCCACTCCTTGAGCAAGCTGACCGGGAATACCTGATGGCAGATTTCCTGTTTTGCTCTGAAATGGTGCCAGATCCCGGCCTATTCCCTCTAATTTACTGTAAATCAAAACATTATTGCTAAAACTATCAATCAATGCCGCAAAATTCGGTGATTTGGGATAGTACTTTAGTAGTATCTTTCTTATAAGCACTCGATCTTGTCGGGAAAAAGCTTCACCTAGATTGACCGCATCTTTAAACGGAGCCTTTTCGAAAGCTTGGGTAGAGAACATGTGGGGGCCCGACGGGGTAAATGCTGATAAATCAGAAGACGATCCCGTTTTTTTGATTTGAATATAATTTTTGAGGATAAGGGAATGATCACCATTCTGGATCTTGATCTTAAATTGATTCGGTACTTTACTGAGATCAAAGGTCTGTATATCATCGATCTGTAATTTCCCTCCATCCAGGATCGAGAGCCCTAAATTAAACTCCGGTTTTAGTAGTGATCCTAAAAAAGACTTATCCAAAGTGACTTCTTCCCCAAAAGTGATATTGAACTCTTTCGTTGGATCGACATTACGCATTTTTAATACCAAAGTCTCCGTGTTTTGGAAATCGGCAGTGCCTTCTTCCTCCGGAAAATCCTTAGTAAAATCGAAAGTAATAACCTGAGCATTGAAACGTGAGGTTTGCCCAAATAGAAGGCAACAAAAGAGAATAAAGGAATATGTGCGTCTATTCATTAGTATGTTTATTTTTGATGATGAATCTCTCAGTCCAATCTCAAGTATCAATTTCATAATCTTTCAGGCTTAAAAAAGGCTGAAGGGGGATCACGTAGGAATATTCACTATTACCAGCAATAAGTAATCCGAGTACCTCCAGGGTTTTTAGATCAAACACAATCGCTCCGGAATCTCCCTTTTGACTAATCGATCGCCAACTGTCGTCTTCTTGTTTTTTACCGATCATTATAATGTCTTGCATTGTAACCTCTTGATCGTGGTAGGCAATCTTGGCCATCCCCAGTGATTTGGAAGCAATTCGCCCCTCCTGAAACCCTGAACTAACTCCATAAAAACCCACCTGGGTTTGCTGCTCAAAGTCAACCGGACTTATTGTTCTTGATTTACCAAGTATATGCGTAAGAGCAGTTTGCTGATCGTCCCTAATATTTTCATAAGTCCCGGTCAGAGGACCGATCAGAGCAATATCGAATTTGGGGCTGCGAATATTCCAGTGAAGTAATTCCTCGATCACAGGTTGCAACTCACGATCCTTAATTTTTACGATCGGTACATTATCCGGGTCGATCCTCCGCCGGGTGCTCAGGCCGAAATTCACTACATGACAACAGGTGATACCAAACTTTTTATTTGTCAGCTTGCTGCGCACGACACAGCCAAAGGTTCCGCTGGACTGGTTGGCAGAGGTTTGATTGATTGAAAGTATTTCAGCGCCCATACCTATATGAACCTTTGGGATGGCTACATTAGTGATATATCGAATAGGGATAGCATACGAAAATGGTGCTTCCATGGGAAGCGCCTGAGGTAGCCCCGAGGTGTCGCTATCGAAAAGGTGTACTTCAACAACTGGATGTTGTTTTCCATTAATCAAATGATGACTAAGTGCTACATTGTGAATGTTCTTTCTTCTGAAAATGGTATTTTTATACTTCTCAACTGTGTTCTCAATAAAAACATGCTGCGTATGAGCATCCGTTAAAAAAGATCTGATTTCTTCGATACTTTGTAGTTGATATAACTCCTTACTAAAAAGCTTTCTTCTTAAATTTTTCGAGGTCAAAAGATAATCCAGCAGATCGTGAAAAAATTTGGACCCAAAGCTCAAAAAGAAACCTGTGATCAGGATACCCAGCAAAATGACGATATCATCATTTTCCAATGCCCAGTTGATATTCAGTTTAAGGTCATTTTTGAATGCGAATCGCTCGGCAGACCATCCCAGTGAATTTTGCGGACTGCCATTCTGAGATTTAAATATGGCGAAGATATCTGCCTTAAAAAGAAAGGCCACTACAAACCCAATGATATAATTGAGTACCAAAACCTGTCTTTCCGTCCGGGGATCTATGAAAGAGAAAGGCGTTTTTTCGATATTTGGCAAAATGGTTTTCCTTGCATTCGTGACCCGTTCATCAATTGTAGAAAGCAACTTTCCCTGACGCAATACAGGTAGTAAAGTCAGAACGAGGACGAGTATACAAATAAACAGAAAGAGGTTTCCTATATATGAGACCGGTTTACCGGAGGGGAGGAGAGCGTAAATCAGGTAAACCAACAGACAATACAACAGCGCACGGCTCTGTCGGGGATAACTACGAATCAAATCAGTCAGTTTCTCCGAGATAATACTCAACACCAATAGTACGATCAATGCACTTATCACATGGTCAAGTGGGTCATTTACCGTATCCAGTAAGATCATATTAATTCTGGGTTTGCTTATGATCAAGGAACTGAGGTTTAGACTTATCTCCCTGATCTATGCTGGATGGTTTTACAGTGGTCAAGTTATGCGCTTATTAATTACTACTGCTTATAAAAACACCTGTATTGCCATATCTATAATCGCTTAAAAAAAATATAACTAATTAATTATCATCATTTTAACACAATTATTTGTCATTAAAATAATGAGTATAACGAGAAAAGAAGAGATAGAGCCCTGGTGACCGGGACAAGAGTAGAACTACAGTTCCAGAAGAAGTGAAATACGAATCCCTGCCCTTTCAATGCTCGCCTTCATAGTTCACTTTCCGGGGCGAAGTGGTTGTTTGCCGGGACAAAGCGGCAAGTTCCCGGTATTTCGTCATTTTGCTACTCATCAGGCTTTAGCTTT
>JAGQXH010000691.1 GCA_020436695.1 Lewinella sp.
CTTTTTCGATCATTTCTTTCTTGGTGAAACCGACCCGAACTACGTACAGGGTTTGAGTAATATATTTATTTAAAAGTATTGCATCGGTAATAATACCAACCGGCGAAGTATCGACAACGATGGTATCATAATTAGCTTTCAGGTAGCCAAACAACTTAGCCAGTTTTTGCTCGTTCAGCACCAACTCATCGTGATAGTCGATCGCAGGGCCGAAGGCAATATAATCCAGGTTCTTGATATTAGATGACTGGATGATATCTTCTACCTTAGGTGTTTCGCCACTGAAAAAGGTACTCAAACCAGTGTCTCCATTAGCGGTATCCAGATAATTGGCCACCTGTGGATTTCGGAGATCAAAATCGATGATGACCGTCTTTTCATCCTTCACGGCGAAACTGGCGGCCACATTGGTGGCAATGAAAGTTTTCCCTTCCATACTCGCACTGGAGGTTACCATAATGCACTTATCACCGTCATTGGCCATAAACTGCAGATTGGTGCGAAGTGAACGAAAACGATCAGAGATCAGTGACCGGCCTTTTTGCACCACTATCTGCTTGCCTTTACTACGGCGTTTATTGATCAGTCCGACCACCGGGTGAGCCGGCAGTAGCGCCTTGAGCTGGTCTTCCGATTCGATTGAGTTCTTGAAGATCTCTACCATGGAGATCAACAGGAATGGAAGAGCCAATCCGAAAAACGAACCACCGAAATAGTATTTCATCTTATTGGGTGACACCGCCTGAGTAGTACTACGGGGCGGATCGATCACGATCGAGTTAACGGCAGTGCCGATCAGAGACAATGCCGTTTCTTCGCGCTTTTGCAACAGATAAACGTAGAGATCTTCCACAATGGCTTTCTCCCGGGCTTTGTCCGTCAACTGTCGTTCCTTCGTAGGCACACTCCGCAACTGTGATACCGAACGGTTGTACTGGTTGTTCACATTACCAACCTGTAAGCGCAAATCGTTCTGCATATTATCGATCGCTGCGTAGATCGTATTCCGCAAACTGATCAGCTGCTGAGTCGCCGACTGTACTACCGGGTGGGAAGCCTGGCTGGTGACCAGCAACTCTCTTCTGGCCAGTACTTTGTCATTGTATTGCTTGACTATCTCCTGGATCTTTATATCGGTAGAAGCTCCATTACCCACCGTGATCAGTTCGAAATTATCACCCGACATATTGAGCTTCTGTTTCATGCTCTCCAGAATATTCAGCTGCACCTCATAATTCTCTTTCTCCCGATCAAGCCGGTTGGCACTCTCGAGGAGGATCTGCAGATCGGAAGTGGATTCCGATGCAATACTGTTATTCAGCTTATAACTTTCCACACTGTATTCGATCGAGCGCAGGTCGCGTCCGATATCTACCAGGCGTTCGTCAATGAACTGCAGCGTATTATTGGCCACCCGGTTGTTCTCCTGGTTTTTGATCTGATGATAACGGATGATCAGATTTTCCAGAAAATCTATCCCTCTGGCCGGTACGGCATCTTCCAGATAGATCTCCAGCGTAGTTGATTTTATATCGATAAAGCCAACGTACAGGCGATACAGATAAGACTCCGTAATTGCCGGTGGGTTCAGGAACTCCACAAACATCCCTGATTCGGGATGTAGATAAGGGTTACCCTGCAGCTGGAAGCAGAAATCGCCGAAATTATTGCTGAACTCTTCATCAAAATTGTAAGTACCGAGCACATCCTCTCCTACCTTCATCTGAAATTGCTCTCCGTTCATCGGTATCACCTGAAATGAAGTACCATAATACCAGGGAGAGCTCAGTTTATAGCTGCTCACTGAAATGGGGAAATTCGTGTAGCCGGTACGCCGGGAATACTTTTCCTGCCAGTAATAGTTGATGTCCAGATTCAGAAAATCCACTACCTGTTTGACCAGCGCAAAAGAGGTCAACACCTGGATCTCATTGTATACATTATCGGGGCTGGCCGAGAAATTGAGGCTTCTCTTCAGCCAGTCTTCCGGCGAACCTGTATCCCGCTCACCTTCGGTGATCAGGAGTTTGCTGGTTATAGCGTATGTTGGTTCAATGGTTCGTACGTAAAGGTAGGTAAGGCCCACACACACCATAAAGGACAGTGCATAGTAGTACCACTTGCTAAGGAAGTACTTATTCAACAGGCCACGATAGTCAATATCGCGGTTGCCCAGGTCAAAAAGCCTGCCATCAAATCTTAGTCCTTTGTAGTTTTCAATGGTCATGATGACTGTGGTTTAAAAAATAAACGAGTGTGTTTTTGAATCATTTCCTCAGAATACTCACCGCTACTGCAATGAGGGTTGCCGTAGCTGTAATGATGGGTAGCGTCTTATTGGATTGATCCTGTACTGCACCCGTTTTTGCCGTGATGGGCTCTACATATATGAAGTCATTTTGTTTTAAATAAAACATGTCCGACTGAAATAAATTGGAAGACTGTAAATTGACCCGGTTAAAGGTCCGCACTCCATTCACCTCGCGCACGATCAATACATTGCTTCGGTCGGCATAGTTGGTCATATCGCCGGCCTGGGTCAGGGCCTCCGGAAGCGTAATGCGTTCGTTGACCACAAAAAAGGAACCTGGTCGTTGCACTTCTCCCGAAACGGTAACCTGGAAGTTGAGCAATCGGAGGTTGACCACCACATCTTTCAGGTCTTCCAGCAATCTGGACTTTACCAGATTTTTAGCTTCCGTAGTGGTTAATCCACCTAGTTTCATCTCGCCGATGACCGGGAAATCGATCACTCCCCGCTGATCTACCAAGTAGCCTGACAATTGTACCGATGCAATGCTGGTAAAATTGTCATTCCCGTTACCCGGGCTTAGATTATACGGTTTTATCGTGGTCTCATCCGGTCCGTAGACCTGTATTTTCAATACGTCTCCGGGCTGAATTCTGATGTCCGGAGCATTTCTGATAGCCACTGAATCAAGATAAGATGCCTCCACTTTATAATTCACCAACCGGTCATAGGGAATGCAGGCGTAAAATGACATCATAAAAAAGACACTCGAAACAGCGATCAATATGGTTCTCATTAGTTGTACGTTTAAAGCAAAAAAGCCAGGTCCCTTTGATATTTAAAAACATGTAAATTCTTCAAGGATCTGTTGTCAATCATGATGGGGCCTGGCTTTGTACAAAATCGATTACAGATTCAGTGTTTCATAGTGTTGTTGCATCCGGAATAAATCGGTTTTTGACTTAACCGGAAAAGTAGTGTTTATATTTATCAGCCTGGTGCTGACGGAGAGGGCGCGTTCAAACGCCCATTACGCTTAGACATCGAACATGCTGCGGCTTCATTTCAACGATCTGAAACGAATACCCTACGTTTTTCAGTTCAACGACTAGATTCTTTCGGCCTTGTACGTTCATTAACTTTCCGATCACGCCTTTGAGCGGTCCGGAGATCACCTGGACAATATCACCGGGTTGGTATCGGGGCCGGCCTATGATGATTTCGTGATCGACATTCATGCAGAATTTTTTCAACAGGTCGATCTCCTCTTGAGGAATGGGGATCAATTCCGTTCCAAAACGCACCAGATCGACAACATGTTCGGTCTGTAGTACGCGAACGTATTCATATAAGGAGATATGCACAAAAATGTATCCAGGAATTAGCGGACGATTAACGATCCGGCGGCGGGTTCCATGCAGACGGGGAAGGCTGATGATCGGCAAATAATGTTTGATCTGTTGCATCTCCAAAAACCGTTGTACCGCTTTTTCGCAACGGTTCCTGGTAAGCACAGCAAACCACATATTAATTTCTTTAGATGGTTGTTTCATGTAAGCATTTGTTTTTGGCTAAAAGCGAACCATAATTGGTAGTGGTTGTACTTCAGGTCACGCTCTCATGCCATTGCCTGGCTTGGGATTATACAATAGTGTTTCAGCTTGGGTATGGCTCCGCCTTCTTCAAGTACACTGTTCTACCTGAGCCATAATACTCCCTTCAATCTCCGGCAAAAGACGAAGAATGTTCGTAAAGGGATTGTAAGGTTGCATGTTTCTGTGCCCGCTGGAAAGCACACCTCCTAGCTAAAGGCTAAAGGGGGGAAGACATTTCAAGGCGATCAAGAAAATATCTAACAACTGCGAGTACTGATTAGTAAGGATCTGTCGGTTTCATTGGGATTATTATTTTGGGGGTGATAAATAACTAAAGCAGACACCACAAGGGAGATAATGACCTCTGCTCGATGTAAATTTGTTCCTAATGACTATGACTATTCTTTAGTGCTGGCGGGGCGCCGATAAGTAGGTTTGCTCGTTTACATCGTGTTTGGGTCTCAGAGAAATCACGTTTCTCAAGGCAGTAAGTCTTGAGTCACGTATTTTTTTTTAAAACTAATGCATGGATTAAAGAACGTTTTTTGATTACGTCCTAAAATTCATGTTACGAAAGTAGGTAAATTTTGTTTCTTATTCAAAAAAAAAAATTGGCCTTCTTGTTATTTTATAGAGTTCTTCACACTGATTAATGTTTACTTAACAACAACATTCTCTGGTAAGTTCGTCTTTATTTTTTTCGGATATCAACCTATTCTTATTAGTTAATAACCTAATATCAGCCATCGGGCATCT
>JAGQXH010000692.1 GCA_020436695.1 Lewinella sp.
GGGTAAAATGTTGCTGGAATTCTTATTAAAGGATTTCGATAAACCAACTGAGCAATGATTTAAGTACATTACTACCAATACAAACTTTACACTTATGCCTGGCACAGGCTACTTTCTAGGATGGCTGTTTATGCTGCTTTTTAATATGACCGGCGTCCCGGAGCACAACGGTACCATGGCAGCAACTCCGGCCCTTATCTCAACGGATACACTGAAAACACCAGTTATCCCCGTTGATACCATCAATCTGGATCAGTATCCTTTTCTGTCTCCAAGCGCCAATGTGCTGATCAATGACAGCAGTTTAACTTCATTTTTTACCAAACTGGAATTGCTCGAACACGAACAGATCCCCCGCCTGAACATTGTACACATCGGCGACTCACATGTGCAGGCCGACTGGTGGACCGGTTTTTTGCGGCAACGACTCCAGGGGCAGTTTGGTTCCGCCGGGCGCGGACTGGTCTTTCCCTTTCAGCTAGCGGATACCAACAGTCCGACGGATATCCGTTCCAGTAGCAATCAAAGCTGGGAACACCGCCGCAGTACCTTCGGTAATACACACATTCCACTGGGCATTTCCGGTATGACTATCCAGACCAGAGGTAGTCAGGTGTGGCTTGATCTGGAGATCAGGAATGACACCTTGATCGATTATTCCTTTGATCAGGTAGGATTGTTCGGCCAGTCAGGTCCCGATTTTTTGAACTGGCAGATCGGTACTTTTGCCCGGACAGATCAGATTAAAATGGCCCCGCCACCCAAGAGATATCATACGGTGCGCAGTGGAGATACCCTCTACGGCCTCGCGCTCAAATACGGCACCCGTGTCAACAGCATTCAGCGTTGGAATAACATGCATGGAACGATGATCAGGCCCGGCCAGCGCCTGGTGGTAGGCAGTGGCGGTCAAAGTATTCAAACTTACGACCAACAACAATTTGAAGTCTGGGATTCCGTTATTTGGGAGAGCTCGCTGATCAGGTCACAGCGGGCTGATCTACAGATGCTTCAACCCGGAAAACGGCTGCTGCTGCGGGCTTCCAAACGAAATGGAGGTAGCGGACTGGCACGTTGTTACGGTATCTCTCTGGAAAACACTCATTCGCATGGGATACTGTACCACGCTATCGGGGTTAATGGGGTAACCTACTACCACTACAACATAGCGGAGGAATTTTGGGGACAACTCCCCTATCTGACTCCTGATCTGGTGATCGTGTCCCTGGGTACCAATGAAGCGGCCATAAGCAACTTCCGTCCTCAGGAATTTACCGTGGAAGTAAGACGCTTTCTTGACAAGATCCGTGCATCACTGGGTGCAGTACCGGTCTTACTGACGACACCGGCCGACGCCCTCAAAAGCCGGCGTTACGATAATCCGGCTATACTGAAAATAAAAGACATCCTACTGGAAACCGCCGCTGAAAAAGATATGGCGGTTTGGGACCTGAACGGCGCAATGGGTGGGCCCGGCGCGATCAAACAATGGAGAGCCCATCAATTGGCGGCCAGAGATTACCTGCATTTTACCAAGAACGGGTATTCACTGCAGGGAGAACTACTATTCAGAGCACTAATGCGAGCCTATGAACAGCGTTGATTGGAGTAAGATCATCGAATTCATCACCTATGACCCCTCCCGACCGCTCCTGTTTAACAGTGCGCGTTTTTTTCTGTTGTTCCTGATCGCCTACGGCATCTTTTTGCTGTTGCGAAAGCGGATCTTTGCCCGTACGCTTTATCTGTTCTTATTCTCTATCTACTTTTACTACCTGTCCAGCGGAGTGTACTTTTGGCTCCTCCTGGTTTCTACGCTCATTAACTTCGGGATCGGACATGCTCTGCACCGGGAAACCAGCGACGGATCACGAAAATTGCTGATCACTCTTAGCGTGATCTACAACCTCGGTGTACTGGCCTACTTCAAATACACCAACTTCTTTATCGGCACGGTCAATGAGCTAGGTGGCACTACCTGGAGTTTTCGCCATATTTTCCTGCCGGTCGGCATCTCTTTTTACACTTTCCAGGTGATGAGCTATACCATCGACGTTTACCGGCGGAAGATCCCTTCCTTGAGTGAGGGTGTCGCCGGCTTCGGGGAATGGTGCCGTGCCTTGATTGATTTCGGTTTTTTCGTCAGCTTCTTCCCCCAATTGGTAGCCGGACCGATCGTGCGTGCCGCCGAATTTATTCCCCAGCTCCGGCAGCCGCTACAACTGAACCGCGACCAGATGGGTCAGGCCTTTCTGCTCATTATCGGAGGGCTGTTCAAAAAAGCCGTGATCTCGGATTACATCAGCGTCAACTTCGTCGATCGGGTTTTTGATAATCCTGGGCTTTACTCCGGGCTGGAGAATCTGCTGGCCGCATACGGCTATGCCGTTCAGATCTACTGCGATTTTTCCGGATATTCGGACATGGCCATCGGGCTGGCCCTGCTCATGGGTTTCCGTCTGCCGGAGAACTTTCGCACGCCCTACCAGTCCGCTACCATTCAGGATTTCTGGCGGCGCTGGCATATTTCACTCTCCAGTTGGCTGCGGGACTATCTTTATATCTCCCTGGGTGGCAACCGCAAGGGTAAAGTACTCACTTATGTCAATCTGATGATCACTATGTTGTTGGGCGGTCTGTGGCACGGGGCCAGTTGGGTGTTCGTGATCTGGGGAGGATTGCACGGCCTGGCACTGGCAGTCGATCGGCTGTTTTCCGAAACCCGGCAATGGTTATCGAAACCCGTAGTCCGGATCGGTGGGATATGGTTATTGATCCTGCTGATCATCCAGGCCGTTTTATTCTGGCGGCTCAACAGCGGTCAGATCGACCCTTTCCTGTACGAACAGATGAGCCGGGCTAACGGCACCCTTGGGTTGATCTGGCTGATCGCCATGGTCCTGGCGGTGGGTGGAGACTGGCTACTCGGTAAAATTATTAGTGCCAAGGCCGGTGCCAAATGGAGTAAATTCTTCAGCGTCCTGATGGTTTTCCACTTTGTCTCTCTCTGCTGGGTATTCTTTCGCTCCGGCGCGGCGGCCAATACTTTCTCTCCCACAGAGATCACCTACGCGATGCTTGGACAGATCGGCAGTAGTTTTTCACTGGAACTAGCCCGGGAGATCATCACCGGCTACAGCGGAGTGATGTTGCTGATCGGGCTCGGCTTTTTCCTGCATTTTTTGCCACGGTCAGTAGATCTCATGGCAGAAAAACTGTTTCTCCGGCTACCGGCCGTTGGGCAGGCATTCATTCTTTTTTTGGTGATCTGGATCGTTATTCAGACGGCTAGTGCGGATGTAGTGCCGTTCATTTATTTTCAGTTTTAGGAAGATGATTGAACGCTACAGATATTAATAAATTGACAATCAATTTTTCATCCTATCTTTCTCCGATCTGGGTCCCCCCCTCTCCTCCAATAGACTGCATTTCGTACTCTGGAGTTCTCTTCTCCTGTAGGGTTATTTTTAAAGGTATTACAATCCGGTTTGTATCCGGGGCAGCCGGGGAGTTTTGACAGAATTCCTGAAAGAGCAGCAGCGCGAGATAAACAATTGAGAATTTTACTTGCACAGTCGTAATTTTGGAGTGAACTTGTCGAACATAACAAAGGTTGTGATTACATAATACGAGATTGAAAAAAGTAACGAACCTTTAGCAGAACTGAAGGAAAGTTCTCCGCCCCTTTCATTTGTTTATTAGAGCCTTAGGAATTTTCATTCACTTAATCGCCGGATTAATTCTAAATCGATGATAGAGACCGTAAACAATAAAAACAGTTTTCCATACAAACTAGGTCGCTTCTTTCTAACCACCGTACTGGGAGGGCTAGTCATCATTTTGCCGCTTTCCATCTTTGTCTTTATTGTTCAGTTCCTCATCCGAATACTGGTGGGTCTTATTTATCCCCTCAGTGATCTGCTTCAGGTAGGTGATGTTGAGCCAAGTGTAACCGCACACCTCATGTCCATCATTATCCTTACACTACTGTTCTTTATTATTGGCCTGACCGTACAGATGCCCAGGGGAAAGGCATTCTTCCGGCTGCTTGAAAGCAGGTATCTGATGATGCTGCCCTTCTATTCCACGATCCGGGAAACCGTCAAGCAATTCACCGGGAAACGTACCCCATTCAGTCGGGTGGTCATGGCCGATGTATTTGGAAATGATACCCGCATGCTGGGCTTTATTACCGATGAATTGACCAAAGATATGTTCTCCATTTTCGTGCCTACCGGACCTAACCCAACCAATGGATTCATTTTCCACGTCAAAAGGCACCAACTGGAATTTCTGGATGTAAAATCCGAAGAGGCCATGCGGTCGATCGTAGCTGTAGGGACCGGCACCCGGATCATGCTGGATAACAATGATATAAACATCCGGGCTAAGATGAATGCCTCCAAAACTACCGCCGGATCGACTGAAGGTTTCAATAATACACCGGTTAATGAGCCGCCTCTAACTGATACACCAGCAACTCATCCCGATAGCCAACAATGATCTGCTGTTCTCCGGTCTGAAACAGATCAAGCAGTAAAAAAGGCGTGCTTCCGGCCAGCGGGAAGCCCGGAAC
>JAGQXH010000693.1 GCA_020436695.1 Lewinella sp.
CGTCGGCGTCTATATCCACATCAGCATCCAGATCGATGTCAACATCTACTGACGAAATATCTATGATACTCAGCAATACTGTCGACCAGTACAGTAAAACGAAGATCAACAGTACGGTAAAGGCAATATTTACCGGTAGCAAAGCTTCCTGCAACAGTGCTTGCATGATGAATAAATTTTTACTTCAGTTGTTAGTAAAGAATGGCTAGTGAAGGTGATGACACTGCCATTTCAGGTTATTTTGGACGTTTGGACGTTTGGACGTTTGGACGTTTGGACGTTGGGACCTTTGGACGTTGGGATTAGTGTTACCATTATCCCAATGTACAAACATCCCACGATCTCCGTATCTACCAAAAACGGATCGACTTTTGGAGTTCAATTTTGACTCTTTTCAGTCTTTTCATTCTGTTTTTGTCAACCATTGGATTTCTCGGATTATGGGGATCATCCATATCGTAGTAGCTGGCTTCGCGTTTTAGGGACCAGTTTTTTGCCCGGTTATCCCAATACTGACGGGCCTGTTCGAGCCTTTCTTCAATTTTGGGGTTAGGCAAAAAGTATTTTAGACTTTCCCGGGCAGCCGTGGCCACCGGTTCAAAATCATCCCATAGCAGATACACCAGGTCTGGTATTGCTGTGCGGGCTTTAAGACGCCCCAGGTGGGCAGCTGCTGCCGCCCGTTCCGGGTAGAGGCCTGTTTTTAAAAAAAGCTTCAGGGCATCGATGTCTTTGTCCCGAAATGCCTGGGCTACGTCTTGTTGGGATGCCTCTTTTAATCGGAGGCGGATCAGGATCTTTTGTAGTACGTTCATGATCTTGGGGTTTAGATCTATTGGCAAATCATAGTTCTGGGGTGGCATTTTCAATACTGCCAATTAAATTACATTGCTCCTGTTCCATTGCTTCATCGTTTCATTGACTGTACAGCCATGGAATGGAGTGCAGCGACATCCCGTACCCGAAGGGTCGGGACAATGGAACCATGTAGCATTGAATCGCCCGTGAGGGATCTGTTCGTTCAATTTTAATGTTACAGAACTTTGCTGGACAATGTTTTACAGTATATCCGGACCTCCGTCAAGGCGTTTTTTGCGTCCGATCATCAGGTACAATATCGTTCCGATGGCGGGCAGTAAAATGACCAGCAACAACCAGATCAGTCGTTCATCCTTATCCAGGAATTCGCTGCGAACGATCTCGATGATGGCCAACACCCAAACGACGGTCAAAGCCACACATATGAGCATTGCGAAAAAAAGAAATGCAATTTCCATGTCGTAAAATCTTTTTTGTTTTTCCTTCCGATCTCCGGCAGATTATTCTGTTTTTTGATCGATCAGATGCAACAATATTGGCCGTTTTACCGACGAAATTCCAGTTTCCTCGGCCAAACGGACCCAATTCTCGACTAACCTAGGAGGAAATCATCGGAATGGATCGGCTCTAAATGGCGTCAATAATCAAAATCCAGATAAGGCGTGATCCGGTCAATAAAATTCTCATCGAGAGCCAATACCTGTTTCAAGTCAGACACATCGTGAAATGGTCCGTGTTCTTTGCGATAGGCGACGATGACCCGGGCCTGTTGCCATTTTATATATGGATGCGATTTGAGGTTGTTTTCGTCTATTTTATTGATCGACAATGTTTTATGGGCAGGGGTGATGCGCAAATGAGATCGAATGGCCTGAAAGGTACTATCCGGTAGCCCGTAGGTCTCCGCTACCTGCTCAATACTGTGGAAACCTCCGAGCAGGTCCCTGAATTTTACGATGCGTCCAGAAAGGACCGGCCCGATACCGTAGAATTGCTGCCATTCTTCGGCCGCGGCCCGATTGATATCGAGAGTGATCGCGGATGGCCTTGAAATCGAGCGGCTTTCCGTATTTGCGGTATCAGGGGGAGTCACCGAAAGTGCGACTGTAGGCGTCGCATTTATCTGTACATAAGGTTTGATCTGTTCAAAGTCAGCTTGGCTAAGTCCATAGATCTTTTGGAGATCTTCCACCCGCCGGAACTGCCCTCCTTTCTCCCGGTATTTGCGGATATTATGTACCACTTTTTCCGGTAGTCCGGCAGCCAATAGGATTTCTGCTTCGGCGGTATTGGGATCAAACGGGCGAATAGGGGCCGGTGTTGTAGATCTGATCGCTGAATTAGCTACGGCAACTACAACTGGTTTGATCTTTATGTAAGGTCTTATCCGCAGGTAGTCGATGCTATCTAAATTGTAAATGCGCCTGAGGTCATCAGCCTGCTCAAAACGGCCTACCTTATCGCGGTACTTGAGCATGGTGGTAACGGTAGCGATCGGTATTCCGAGCCGAAGGAGCTCTTCTTTATTGGCGGTATTGGGGTCAAAATCGAAAAGTACGGCCACCGGTGCGGTGTATTCCTTCCGGCTTGCTTCAAAAGCCTGGACGGCGAGCCTAAATTCCTGGAGTTCCGCTTTAGTGGGCTCATCAGGCATAAAATGGAAAGCTGCCGGTATTAAGAATAGTACGATAACCGCCACTAGCAGTGCGATGGTAGCATTTCGCTCCCGACGAGAGAAATACCAGAAATCAGTGTTGTTGTTTGACATGATCCTTTTGTTTTAGAGATTGAATAATATTGGCCAGGATCATACTTTAAGCTCCGGTCAATTTGATCTATTCAAGTTGTAATATCATGGCTCCCTCCTCATTTATATCATAATAATCCCATCCCTTTTCTTTGCAGACCTTTTTCCACTTCGTCACAAGTGATCTCCGATTGGAAGCGTCGAACACAATGGTTTTAAAATGATAATACCTGTCAAGTTGGGCAAAAGATAAGCCGGGCTTGCCGCTGATGATCAGGTAGTCAGTTCTGGTCGGTTGTGTGGGAACAGTGAGAGGAGCATTATTCAGGATAGCAATGCTTTTATTCAAAAAACGGATGGAATTTCCGTATGCCAATAAATGAGGAGCCTGCATCAGCATATCCCCAGTATTAATATGTCGGACCTGCTTTATACGGGAATACTCCCGAAAATTTGTGGTGGGGTACATCATAGTAGGTGCAATCTCCGGCAGATCGGAAAAGCAATAGGTCGTGCGTCCTTCAAAGAAGTCAATAACAGTATGCCCGGGCACATGATAAATGCAGATCGTTTTTTGTCGCACACTTTTTTGCAGGTCCAGATCATTCAAAGCCGCTACAAACAGTAGCGCACACAGCCCTATCTTTATCCAGTGCAAATTTTTTTTGGCCAGTCCGGCCATCAGGCAGATCAGGGTTGTGTATAACAGCAGAACTGCTTCCGTTCCCAGCCAGATGCCCTCCAGCAGCCCACCAGGCAATCTACCGATCTGAAAAATGCTGTTATTCATCCACTCTATCAGATGGAAAAGCAACCAGCCTAAGATGCCTCCAATGAAAGGGACTTTGGCCAATACGAGGAGCAAAAGGCCCACGGCCAGGATCAGCATGGCTCCCGGAACGACGATCCACCCCGACAACCAAAAGTAGAATGGGAATTGATGAAAATAATACAGACTGATCGGTAGGGTAGTCAACTGGGCGGCAATGGATACCGCCGTGAGCTTCCAAAGATAGTTGCCCAGCCGGTGGCGAACATAAAGCGCCCGGTAAATACGCCCCTGAAAGAAAACAATGCCGATGACTGCCAGATAAGAAAGCTGGAATCCCACATCGCGTAAAAGCAGCGGTTCCAGACAAAGCAAAACAAAAGCAGAAGCCGCAATACTGTTGTAGATATTTTGCTTTCGATGGAGTGCCTCACCCAGGATAATGAAGGAAAACATGGTAGCTGCCCGTAATACGGATGCAGAGCCGCCGGTGAACAGCGCAAATCCCCAAACCGATAGCAAAAGTATGATGCTTCGCAGCCATCGTTTCGGATGTTCTTTCCAGCCCAGCAGGCCCAGTAGCCAGCTGATACCGAGATAGATCATCCCGATATGCAGGCCCGAGACTGCCAATACGTGTACGGCTCCGGTGGCGGTATAAGCCTGTCGTACTTCTTCATCCATCACATGGCGCTGACCGGTAATCAGGGCGGCACCAATTGCCAACTCCTGTTTTCCCGGGAGATAGTCAGCCAATATAGCCAGGCAGTTTGATCTTATCCGGTGGAAAAGGTCGCTTAAAGGAGCGTGTAAATGGCCGGTTTTGATCCAGTCGTCGGGGCCGGCGTAAGCTCGGTGGTAAACGCCTTTACCGGCCATGTAACGGGCAAAATGGAATACCTGTGGATTTTTGGGGCCTTCAATGGGATGAACTGAGGCCCTGACCAGTATCCGGTCACCGGGCGCTAACTTTTGGGCCAGGCTATCAGTTGGTTGCAGATAAAGTAACAGGCCGCCGACGGTATTCCGGATCTGCACCGAATCCAACATGCGCTCAGTGATAGCCGTAACTTGGATGCTCTTTTCCTTTACTTTGGTCTCCCGGATCGTCAAATCCCAATAGGTGGTTTGCGGGGAATAGTTGCCCAAAAAGCCGGGATGATTTGCAGGAAGCCTTAGGTGGGTTA
>JAGQXH010000694.1 GCA_020436695.1 Lewinella sp.
CTGTACTTTAACTTCCAGCTCTTTCATCAGTTTACTGGTCGCTTCAATATCCTTACCCAGCGGAAGCTCCACAAAAGCATTCACGTAGATCGGCTCGGCCGATGGGAAAAAGATCACTTTGGGTTGAAAGATCCCCAAAAGAAAGACCGCAACAAATAAAAGCGCAAAAGTACTCAGGAAAATAGTAACCGGATAACGCAAGGCACCGGCCACGAAATGGTCATAAAAATTTTCGAGGATCGGTAACAACCTGTTCTGAAACCCAAAGGCGGCCGGACGCAACAAAAAGAAGTTGAGCAGCGTCACCAGCACCACGATTCCCAGCAGGTTCCGGGCCCAGGCAATGCCCACGGCATGAAATACTACCGCCAAAATGATCATTACTGACACCCCTATCAGCACATTATTTCTGCGGCGCACACGTACTGCATTGTCCTCTGCTCGCTCATCGATCTTCATAAAACGGCTGGTAAATACCGGATTGATCACGAGTGCTACCAGCAAAGACGAGGTCAGCACCAGGATCAGGGTAATGGGCATATACTGCATGAAGCTACCCATGATGCCCGGCCAGAATGCCAGAGGTACAAAGGCCGCCAGGGTGGTAGCCGTCGAAGCGATAATGGGCATGGCCACTTCTCCCGCTCCGTATTTTGCGGAATCTGTTCTGGAATAGCCTTCCTGCATGTAGCGGTAGATATTTTCCACTACCACGATGGCATTATCAACCAATAGTCCCAATGCCAGGATCAGCGAAAAGAGCACTACAATATTCATGGTCACACCGGTAAGGTACAACCACAGAATACCCATCAGCATGGATAAGGGAATGGCAATCCCCACAAAAAGGGCATTGCGGATACCCAGGAAAAACAATAGTACCAGTACCACCAGGATCACCCCGGAAATGATACTGTTCTCCAGGTTGTCTACCTGATTGCGCGTATTGACCGACTGATCGTTAAACAGGCTGATCTTCAGATCGGCAGGTAGTTCTGCCTTGGATTCCTCAACCAGTGCGTTGATCTTATCGGCAGCATCCAGGAGATTCTCTCCCTGGCGTTTGATCACATCCAGTGAGATCACCGGCAGCCCATCCGAGCGGGCAATACTGGTGCGATCCTTAAACCCATACTCTACCTCTGCAATATCCTTGAGATAGATGGGACGTTGATCTTCACTTTTGACGATCATATTCTCCAACTCCTCAACGGACTCAAACTCTCCCTTCACCCGAATGGCCCTCCGGTAATCGTCATTCAGCAGTTCTCCGGCCGACATAGTCACGTTTTCGGAAGCGATGGCGTTCTCTATATCACCGAAACTTACCTCCATGGACTCCATCTTTAGCAGATCGACCATGACCTTCATCTCCCGGTCCATGGTCCCTTTCATGTCTACCCGGTTGATCTCATTCAGTTCCTCGATCTTATCCTGCAGGAATTCGGCGTAACTACGCAATTCGTCATTGGCATAGTCTCCCGAGATGTTGACGGTCACGATGGGTATCTCCGACAGGTTGATGTCCAGTACCGTAGGTTCCTGATCTAAGTCGGTCGGCAATTCAGCCTTGGCTTTATCTACGGCATCTTTTACCTTACGTACGGCCTCTTCCAGATCAATATCGGTATCAAACTCTGCGGTGATCACGGAATAATCCTGTACCGAAGTAGACTTGATATCCTTGATGCCGGTTACTGTTTGTAGTTCCTTCTCGATCGGCCGGGTGACGAGATTTTCGATATCGGCAGCTGAGTTACCGAAATAGGGGGTATTGATGTAAACAGTGGGCCATTTTACGTCCGGAAACTGCTCTTTGGGCATTCTATTGTAGCTCTGCAGACCAAAGATCAGGATCATAATAGTGAGTATGAATATACTCGTGCCGTTATCTACGGCAAAAGAAGAAAGCCCAAACTGACGGTGTTTATCCTTTCCTTGTTGATCACTCATAATCAGATCGATTCATTTGCTTTGGTTATTTCAATCAGGTCCTGATCCACCAGTCCGCGGGCTCCTTCCATGATCAGTTCCTCATCTCCATTGAGACCGTCGGTGATCACCACGTCTCCGTCGCTATTGGTACGTCCGGTCTTAACGTAGATCTTATGAGCCTTGGGCTTTTCGCCGGAATGGTCCACCACGAACACATATTTTTTGCCGCCTACTTCTTCCTGTACCCGATCCAACGGAATGGTGATCACATCATCTTCTTCATGATCCTTGAAGTAGACATAAGCCAGCAAATTAGGCTTAAGCTTTTGCTGACCACTACCAAGCTGGACTTCTATCCCAAAAGTCCGGTTAGCCGGATCGATCACACGGCCGATCTGGCTGATGCGAGCTTCGGTTTCCCATTCCAGCGCCGGTACGTTCACCTTTACGGCCTGTCCTGCATTGAGATCTTTAAGGTAATTTTCAGGAACACTCGCCTGCACCTTCAGGCGGCTGGTATTGAGGATCTGAACGATGGGCATACCGGGAGAGGCCAGCTCTCCGGGCTGTAGCATTTCGTTCTCTACAACTCCGGACATCGGAGCATAGACTTTGGCCTTAGTCAAATTGAACTGTAGGGTCTCCAGGCTTTTCTCCAGTCGTTCTTTGTTGTTCTTTGCTTCCAGATACTGGATCTCAGAACCGATATTCTGATCCCACAGCCGCTTCTGCCGTTCATACACAGTATTTGCCAGCTCCAGGGAGGTTTCCAGCTCGGCGATCTGCTTATTCATAGATTCCAGGTCGAGTTCCGCTACCAGTTGTCCTTTCCGTACAGCGTCCCCTTCTTTCACTTTCAGACTAATTATACGTCCGGCGATCTCACTGGTAACATCTACCAGATCATCGGCTTCCACACTTCCCTGGATCTCCACAAAGTGTTCGAAGTTGCTGCGTAGGATGGGAGAAGTAGTAACCAGGGTAACCTTTTTGGCCAGATAAGTGGGATCCTCCTTGGCGATCTCCGACTCCAGTTGGGCCACTTCCAAGGTTAATTGGTTCAATTCGGCCCGTTTCCCTTCCAGGTAAGCCTTTTTACCTTCCAGATCTGTCGGCATCTCTTCTTCACCGGAGCCAATACAGGAAGTCAGCAGCATGGCAATAGCTACAAAGCTCAAAATATGTTTCATCACTTGTTTGTTGTAGATTGTTTTCTATTGGATGTTCAATGCTTTTTGCAGTGCGGCGCGAGCCACCACGAGATCGTACCAGGCCTGCATATAATTACTCTGGGTAGTATACAGACTTTGCTCTGCCTGCGATACTTCCAGACTCGACCCCACTCCTTCCCGGTATTTGATCTGTGTCGTTTCATAGATGCGCTCGGCCAGTTCCAGGTTTTTCTTTTGGTTCGTCAGTCGTTCCCGGGCGTTGAGATAACTGATACGGGCGTTTTCTACCTCCAGGGTGATGCCCCGGATCAGATCCTCGCGTTGATTACTCACTTCTTCCAGATCCAGTTTAGCCCGCTGGATCTTAGCCTTTTTATCGAAACCGTCAAATATCGGAACATTGAGGGTAAGCCCCACCAGCCCGGCCGGTGCCCAAAAACCGTTTTTCAGGTCATTGCCGTAGTACGACTGCTGATAAGTAGCAAAACCACGGAGGCTAGGCAGATAGGCGATCTTATTCACCCGGACATTCAGTTCATTCAGTTCCAGGGCCTGATCGATCAGTCCTACCTCAGGGCGATGCGAAAAATTGATATTATCAGTAAGCGATCCTTCCGGTGCTTCGGTAAGCATTTCTTCCAAGTCGCCACTGACCTCCAGTTCGGTCTCCTGCGGATAATTCATGGAATACTTCAGATTGGCAACGGCCAGCTCGTGCTGCCGGTTCAGATTATCTCTTTCCGTCTGCAGGTTGATCAGAGATAGTTCCAGCCGGTCGACATCCAGCTGCTCGGCGAATCCGGCTTTGTAAAGCTCGGTAGTCTCATATTTCAACTGCCCGAGGTTGGTAATGTTCTTCTCCAACAGTTCGAGGTTCTCATCTATCAGTAGCACCGGATAGTAAGCATCGATCACCTGATTGCGCACCTCGCGCTCTTTGGTCAGCATATCCTGAGCGGCATAGCGACGGGCCGCCTTGGCCGCCTGCAAGCCCACAAAGTAGCTGCCGTCAAAGATCATGGTCTCCAGATTGAGGGAGGCCGTGAGATTGTTTTTCAAAACAAAAGCCACTCCGCCCGAATCGTCGCCGGAATTCTGATTGATCAATATTTGCTGTGTAGATTCCGATAAATAGGGCATCAGATCGGCAAATACCAGACCGAACACCTGAAAGTTTTCCGGTAAGGGCTGCACCGGCACTTTGAGGTAATACTGGTAATTGACGCTCCCATTCAGTTGGGGAAGCCCAAAAGCCCGCCTTTCGATGATCTGGGCATCCGCATCGGCAATGTTCAATCGGGCATTCTTGATCGTATTCGAATTGTTCAAAGCGTAGTTGATCGCTTCCTCCAGTGATACTACAGCCGGTTGAGCCCGGCTACTCATCATCGCCAGCAGGGCGAGCAGTA
>JAGQXH010000695.1 GCA_020436695.1 Lewinella sp.
CAGATTGTCCTTAAGATCATCTACATAAGATTTGAGGATACCAATAGGATCGATCTGAACAAAAAGTCCGGTAACCCAGCGCATCACACTTTTGTACATGTACCACACCAGGTTTCGCATTCTCGGATCCAGTACCATATATACGATGGCACCTAAAACACCCAACATCAATGCGAGGTACAGGGTATTCTGAGCCAGTAACACCAAGGTCGGCAAGGCGGTGTAAAGCAGAAAACCACCACCGAGCAGAAGCGCTGCCATAAAGATCATGCCGGTAACCCCTTCCGGACGCTGCCAGAAAGATTTGGGTTTAAATTCAGGTTGAGTACTCATTATCGCGAATTGTCTTTTTATTTAAGGAATCTTCGGACCAGGTCCGAACGAAACAGCAGGCCGATTATCAACAAGATGATCAGCAAAGATAACAGATTAGCTGTTAAACTCAAGATATATGGCAAAGCTCTGATCACTACCCATGCTAAGAGCATTAAAAAGATGATGCCGATGATCTGTTTCTGAGTCTTCCTGTTCATTATTTCAGGTATTTACCCATATTCTGTATGTCGTTATGGATCTTTTCGACCAGGGAGTTGTAGGAGGCGATGAAGTTATTTTTTGTGCTCTGAACCTTTTGACTGGCCTGTTGGATATCCCCTTTCATTTCTTCGGCCTTTTTCTGTTCTGTTTCGATCTCTTGTGTCAACTTTTGGATAAGCTGCTTTTTCTTCTGAATATTTTCTTCAATCTTCCCAATCTCCTGTTGCTTGGCTCCAATCTGTACGCTGGTCTGATGCGCCAGTGCTTCTTCGAATTTTTTCTCTTCATTCTGAAGAACGCTAACGTAATGTTGAGCCGTTTCAATCAGTTTGGCGGGTGTTGCGCCCATCGTTTGGGCCATCGCAAAAGCAGATTGATAACGGGTAGCTTCGTCCATCGGCATTTTGGCTAAGGACTGCAAAGACTGTTTATATTCCAGATAGTCAAAACCATCCAGATTATTAGCTTCCATCGCTTTAAACAGGATCTCAGAAAATTTTTCAGTGACCTGCCCCGGATCTCCCTCATCTGATTCGGCTACAATCGGCCTTTGCGGTTGTTCACTAACCTGCTTTTCCGGCACTGGAGTTTTCTTTCGCTCCTCTTGGCCAGATGTATCTTCCTCCTCAATAAAGAGGGATTTCAAATTCTTAAACATATTATCCTTTTTGATTGACAGGACAAGTCACAAAATAAGATAAATTGATCTAATTGTGCAACTGATTTTAAGGACTTGGAAACGAGTAACATTCTTCAAATTTAGCTTCCGATGATTTGAAAAAAGCGCAAAAAACTGTCCCAGCCTCGCTTTTCAGCAAAAATTCGCTAAAAATTGCGGGGTTGTAGGGCCTTTGTAGGGGCCATTTTTTTGTTGACTATTACCTAAAGTCCCATTTTTGTGGCGCCTAAAACGGAAAAGATCGTGTCCAATACATCTATGGTTGTTTACTTCAACTCAAACAAACGAATGAACACCCATCCTCTGCAGTCGGCAATGGTAGATGAAATTGGACACATAAACATAATAGCTGCATACTGACAGCGAAAAAATTTTGGGTTTTTAAGGAGAGAGTTTATTAGTCCCCGTCCTAACTGGCGGGGATTTTTTTTGCCCTGAACTTAAGCTTCTGTTAAATAAAGGCTGCTTATATCCATAAATTGTCCACCTGACAACATCTACACTATTCCTGCACAACTAAATATCACAGAATGTAGTTTATCCCTATACATATAAAGAACAAATCGACATGCGGCTACACTTATTGGTAATTCTGACAATTTTCTTTACCGGCCTTCTCTCAGAGCTGGCGATAGCAGGCACCGCCAACCACAGTGGTTGGGATGCACTTCTCCAAAAATATGTAAGTAGTACCGGGAAAGTAAACTACAAAGGATTCCGGACTGATAAAGCCAAGTTACAGGCTTATCTTGATGAACTATCCGCTCATCCGGTAGAAGCAGGATGGTCCAGAGCAGAAAAACTTGCTTATTGGATCAATGCCTACAATGCATTCACCATCAAACTGATCGTGGACAATTATCCGCTTAAAAGTATCACCGATCTACATCAGGGGAAACCCTGGGATGTGAAATGGATCAAACTGGGTACCACAACATACTCCCTCAATCAGATCGAAAATGAGATCATCCGGCCTCAATTTAATGAACCCCGCATCCACTTTGCCGTAAATTGTGCCGCGAGATCCTGTCCTCCCCTACTCAACCATGCCTATACAGCCGACAAACTGGATAGCCAACTGACCCAGCAAAGCAAGGCCTTTATTAATAACGCTCAGTACAACGCGATCCAGGGCAAAAGCGTCAATCTCTCAAAGATTTTCGAATGGTATGCCGGAGACTTTGGTAATTTGATTGCATTTCTAAACAAATATTCCGAAACTAGCATTCAAGGCAACGCTAAAGTCGCTTACCAGGATTATGACTGGGCACTCAATGAACAATAGGCCTGTCAGATGCAACTTCCAGCTTCTTTTGTTTCACAAATGCAGGATCAGCTAGATCAGGAGTTTCCCGATTTTCTGAATGCCCTTTACCGACCGGCTCCGGTAAGTATACATATTAATGTTTTAAAAAGTGTAAATAAGAAAGAAAATATTGACGGAGTAAAATGGTATTCCAATGGAGTATATTTTGCTGAGCGACCAAATTTTACACTCGATCCGGTCTTTCAGGCAGGCGCGTACTACGTACAGGAAGCATCTTCCATGCTTATTGCTGAAGCGGCACGGCAATTGATCGATCTAAATCAGGATCTCAGGATCCTTGACCTTTGTGCAGCGCCAGGAGGTAAAAGCACACTACTTGCGTCGCTGATCTCAGAAGATAGCTTGCTGGTAAGCAATGAAGTGATCCGCTCCAGATATCAGGTCCTTGATTACAATCTCATCAAATGGGGGATCAGTAACCGGATCACAACCAGCCAGGATGCGGAACGTTTTGCCGGGCTTACAGATTTTTTCGATCTCATTCTGGTAGATGCCCCCTGCTCCGGCGAAGGATTATTCCGAAAAGACCCACAGGCCGTGCAGGAATGGTCACCCGAACAGGTAAAATTGTGCAGTGCCCGGCAGCAGCGCATTCTCACGGCAACAATACCTTTACTCAAACCGGGAGGAATACTCCTTTACAGCACCTGTACCTACAACGATCTCGAAAACAGTGACAATGCCGAATGGCTTCTGGAGAACTATCCATTGGAAATAACTCCGTTGTCATTTCCTGTAGACTGGAATATCCGGGACCGGGTAGTTGGATACCAGTGCTATCCTCACCTTGTGCGGGGCGAAGGACTTTATCTGTCAGCTTTCAGAAAAACCAGTGGGGATATACAGCATAATAGAAAGTCTCCCAAAAACTTACCTTACCAAGAACCATTGTCAAAAGGCAAAACCGGCGCATTAACCCCCTGGGTGGCGTCGAATCCTTCTATGCGCTTCTTTGAAGATCAAAAAGGTCAGATCACCGGCATTCCGGACAACCAATACGAACACATTTTGCAACTAAGCCCTTATCTTCGCTATTTCCGAATGGGAACTCCCATCGGTAGCTTTAAAGGAAAGGACTTTATACCGGATCCGGCCTTAGCTTTAGCGAATGTCCTACATCCGGAAGTTCCCTCTGTATCTGTAGATCTGGATACTGCACTTCAATTTTTGAAAAAAGAATCAATTGCAACGACTGCAAAAACCGGATGGCATTTGGTGCGTTTTGAAGGACTCGGTCTGGGATGGATCAAAGTCCTGCCCAACCGAATCAATAACTACTATCCGAAGGAGTGGAGGATCCGCATGCAGATATGATCTGCTGAAATGATAACAAGGAGTTGAATATTGGAGAAGGGATGTCTTTAAATACTGTGCATAATAAACGATATCTGATCGTAGTAGGAGGACCGACTGCCAGCGGCAAGACAGCCTTTGCCATTCGACTGGCCAAACATTTCAATACGCATATTCTTTCCTGCGACAGCCGGCAGTTTTATCGGGAAATGAACATTGGTACCGCCAAACCAACCAAAACCGAACTCAAGCAGGCACCTCATCATTTTGTTGATCACCTGAGCATTCACCAGGCCTATAGTGTCGGCGATTTTGAGCGGGACGCTCAGGCACTGCTCGATCTGCTTTTTGAACAGCATCCAGTCGTGATCCTATCCGGTGGAGCAGGACTTTTCATCAAAGCCGTGTGCGAAGGATTGGATGAATTCCCCGATGTACCTCAGGCTATTCAAGAACAACTACAATCGGATTACGAACAAAAGGGATTAGTCTTTCTACAGGAAGAACTGGCCCGGACCGATCCCGATTATCACCAACAGGTAGATCTACAGAATCCTCACCGATTGCTACGGGCACTATCGGTGATCAGAACTACCGGTTTACCATTTTCTTCTTTTCACCGGCGGAAAACCACTCCCCGTCCCTTTCAATCCATATATCTGCAAATGGATTGGCC
>JAGQXH010000696.1 GCA_020436695.1 Lewinella sp.
GAACGTCCGTACTGGCTCAACCGCATGACTTCCGGCACACTCTTAAAAAGTTGTCGGAGTTTTTCAGTTTCGAAATCACGGCGATAGGTATATTGTAGCAAGGCAAAATAAGAATCGAAATGCTCTTCCAGATAAGTGGTCTTCCAATCATCCATGGCTGCTGATGCCTGCTTCAGTTTTTCTTCTACCTGTACTGCTTCTGCTTCATCCCCCTCCTCGTTCAGTAGTGACATTCGATTACGCAGACTATCCAAAACGAGCTGCCGCCGATAGCGTTCATGATTGAATGCCTCTGCCACTGCCTGCGACGGGCTACCGCTGGACGTGGTATTATAGGGCAGGCCTTCTAATGCTGCTTCCGTACGAACGGATTCATTACCGATCAGTAGATCAGTATAGAAAAAAACGCCGCCGGCGAGAGCGGCTTGCAGGTCGGAGATGATCCGCAATTCTTCCGGTTCATTTTCCACCTGACCTGCGAAAATGAATTTACCACCATATGACATCGCACTGTCAATATAAAGACCTGTAGTGAGATTCTGTAGCATCACTTGGGTACTATCCGGCAATCCATGAATATCGGCATGAATGGTAAAACCATCATTTTTTTGGGAGCATCCAACCCAAAGGACGGCAGCGAGATGGATGATCATCCAGTAAGGAGTTAATTTGTTCACAGACTCGTTTTTTAAAACTTGTACAAAAAATACATTCGATAGATAGCAGAGCTGCAGAAATAGTTCTAAAAAACGTCTGTTTTTGACCGTCGGTTACAAACAAATTATGGGGATAAGAAGTACTTATTGCTCCTCAATTTTTAATTCCATTGCCTCCCGGACCACCTTAAATCCGATCTTTTTATAAAACTGCCTGGCCTGTACATTATCGGCCCAAACATCCAGTTCGATGAGCTGGAAATCATTTTCCCTGGCATAATCTTTTATAAAATCAAAGAACTGTACACCGACTCCCTGATTCTGATATTCTTCCCGGATACTCATCTGGTCGATATACAGGACGCCCTGCTCCGATTTTACAAACGGACCGGGCTTCTTGCCTTTCTCGCAGGTGATCAGAACATACCCTATATACTCATCGGCATGCTTGATCATTACAGTGAGTATATGCTCCTTTTTCTGTATCTTTTGATACCAGGTTAATAATCGCTCGTATTCATAAGGCCTAAACACTTCCGGATATAATGCCTCGTGCTTCGCCTGTACTGTCTTGACCAGTTCGGCAACGATCTCCGGCTTATTTTCGATGACAAAATCAATTTTCATAGTCAGAAGCATTGACCGTTAAACATTGACCTATATAACCATGCACAGCAGGGAAAAATTCAATTTCGTCACCTGAGTTAAAGGAATTCGCTCTTCCCGCACGCTTTAGAGGTCTGGCAGGTTTGATGCGGTCGGTCCGTGCCGTGATCATAGCTTCAATATTTTGCCGGCTACGCGACCATGGGAGGCTACCTCCATAACGATGATGTAGATCCCGGCTTGCTCATCGCGGAGCGAAATATCTGAAAAGAAATAAGTTCCATTCTTACTGGTAATGGGAATTTCTTCCATCAATTGCCCCAAATGATTGTAAAGCTTTACCGATTTTATGTCACTTAACAAAAAAGAGGATTTCAAGGTGACATAATTGGTGTAGGTGGGATTGGGAAAAATTTCGAGTGCCCTGTTAACGGTGTATTCCTCTTCAGGAGGAACGTGCAGATCTTGCTCACAATCGAGAAAAGCCCCTGCGCTACTAACGGCTTCACTATCCCAATAATCATACTCCAGTAACTCCCGGTTATCAAAAACACAAGTAATATTGACAAAAGGCCCCGACGGCCTTTTGGGGAGATACCTGCTTCCCAATAAACCTCTACTCCCACCAATGCCTTCAATCCAAATATCGTTATCATATTCCCAACCCGGAAGTCGGGAAAAAACGATCCGCTTTCTACGCACGCCCGTCATTAAGCGAATAGAATCAATAGATGCCACTACTTTCGCTGAACCGGTTTTCCAACTGACAGTATCTCACGCCTGCACATTAAAATCGTAGATCAGATTATCCTGATTTTCCATTAGGTCATTATAATCATCATCAGCTAAAGGATGTAAGGGTCGGAAAAATATCTTTTTTGCGGTATCGACCCTGATCAGACCAAACGGTTGGAAATCTGCATCGCTGTATTGCAGTTTGTGGTTCTTAAAATCATAATAGCCATGGTTTTTACGGTTAACCACCTGATAGCTAAGTCCATTGATCATTGTATCTCCTTCGAAACGGTAAACTACGAACCATTGTCCACCGGGATCGCCGTGTTGGCCGGTCTTAATATTTGATTCAATGATCTGAACACCGGTTTCTCTAAACCGATGATCAGATTGAGCCTTTATACCCAGAGAGAGCAGGCCGAAAAAGAGCCCAAATGCGTATTTCATTCTTTCTGTTTTATGAACAAGGCTACCGGCTCACTATATTACTGCTTTGATGTTAATCTCAATCCATTCCGCTTATCGTAAATTTGTCCAGGAATATACAAACGACCAAAATAGATCTGATCCACAATTCCCAACTTATGTCCGTTCAATCAGGAAAACTCTATCTCATCCCCGCTCCGCTCGGAGAAGGAGCCGTTCATACTCTGCCCGCTTATACCATTGATGTACTCCATAGCCTCAATTACTTCATCGCCGAGCGCGCCAAGACCGCCCGCCATTTCATAAAAGATACCCAGCCGGTCAAGGCTTTCTCCGAACTGCACTTTTCCGAACTAAACAAACGAACCGATCCATCGGAATTAAGCGCTATGCTGCAACCCGCCCGCGACGGTCACGATATGGGTCTGCTCTCCGAAGCAGGCTGTCCAGGGGTGGCTGACCCCGGCGCGCGTATTGTCGGACTGGCGCACGATGCAGGCATCGAGGTAGTACCCCTGGTAGGCCCATCTTCCATCCTACTGGCGCTGATGGCTTCCGGCATGAACGGGCAGAGCTTTGCCTTCCACGGCTATCTCCCGCCCAAGCGTCCTGATCTGGCAAGAGAGCTCAAGAATCACGAGCAACTGGCCAGCCGGCTCAAACAAACCCAGATCTTCATTGAAACGCCTTACCGCAATCAGGCCTTTATAGAAACGGCCCTGGAGAGCCTCAGGCCGGATACGCTTTTCGGTATTGCAGCCGATCTTACCCTGCCCTCACAGTATACCCGCACCCGCCGGGTGAGTGACTGGAAACAAAACCCACCGCCCGATCTGCATAAGCGGCCAGCTATTTTTCTTGTTTATCGCGGCTGAAGAGCTAACATCATTTATTGCACACCCTCCATATAAAATGCTTTTTTTATCTTTGCGCCTCTTTGGAAAGGCTCAGGGATATGGTATGGCACACTTGTCAAGTGTGCCATACCATATCCCTGAGGGAACGTATCTGAAGAAAAGAATGTATACAATAGACATATTTAGTCTTCCATCACCGAATTTACACGTATCAACAAACCGGTAGATGATTTTCGGGGTTTGGTCAGGCCTGTCCAAACCATCCTCCGTCAACCGTCCTCCGTCAACCGTAAAAGTCATGTCGCAGCAGAGTGATCAATTCAAAAGGCTGGTGAGCCACTGTAAAGAATACGGATTCATTTATCAATCAAGTGAGATATATGACGGCCTGGCGGCTGTGTATGACTATGGCCCCTATGGTGTGGAACTGAAGAACAACATCAAGGAATACTGGTGGAAAGCCATGGTGCAGATGCACGAGAACATCGTAGGTATCGATGCGGCCATCTTCATGCACCCGAAGACCTGGAAAGCTTCCGGCCACGTAGACGCTTTCAACGATCCGCTGATCGACAACCTGGACAGCAAAAAACGCTACCGTGCGGATGTGCTGATCGAAGAACATATGGATAAGATCGAAGGCAAGATCCAGAAAGAGGTCGATAAAGCTGCCAAGCGATTCGGTGATTCCTTCGATGAGCAACAATATCGCACCACCAATGCCCGCGTGATGGGCTACCAGGAGCAGATTGATAATATTACCAAAAAACTGGCCCAGGCCATGACCGATGGCGATCTGGATGCCCTGAAGCAGTTGATCATTGATCTGGAGATCGCCGATGAGACCGGTTCTCGCAACTGGACGGATGTGCGTCAGTTCAACCTCATGTTCTCCACGCAGTTGGGTAATATTGCCGGTGAAGAAGGTAAACTCTACCTGCGTCCCGAAACGGCCCAGGGTATTTTCGTCAACTTTCTGAATGTACAGAAAACTACCCGTCAGAAGCTGCCCTTCGGTATCGCTCAGATCGGTAAGGCCTTCCGGAATGAGATCACAGCCCGTCAGTTCATTTTCCGCATGCGCGAATTTGAACAGATGGAGATGCAATTCTTCATCCCACCCGGCACGCAGAAAGATTGGTACGAATACTGGAAGGCCGCCCGGATGAAGTGGCACCTGGCACTGGGCACCCCGCAATCCAAACTGCGCTTCCACGATCAC
>JAGQXH010000697.1 GCA_020436695.1 Lewinella sp.
CTGATCCAGTGCCCAGGATTGCTATTTTCATAATTTTTGTATTTTTACTATAAAAATGATAGTAACAAAACTAAGAATAGTAATAGTGCCGGGCAATAACTATCAAATGTTATAGTGTCTTAAATCATTGAAAATGAAGATAAACGATAAAGAATTTGTAATTGAAATGAAGGGCAAGACCTATCATTGCGCCATGGATATTTCCATGAGTTACATCGGAGGCAAATGGAAGACGGTCGTGCTCTGGTATTTAAAAAGTAAAAAGAGGCGCTTCGGCGAACTGCGAAAACTTTGCCCGCAGGTGACGGAACGCATGCTGTCCATTACCTTGAAACAATTGGAAGAGGATGGCCTGGTGATCAGAAAAGTGTATTCCAAAAAGCCGCCTTTGAAGGTAGAGTACAGTCTCACGGAATTTGGGCAATCATTGATCCCCATGCTGGAAGAAATTGCGAAATGGGGTAGGGAAGTGGGTATTCAGCAGGGGGCGCTTCGGGAGGTTAACACTATACAGTAGCCTGGACAATTTCAATGGCAATGACAATTCGTAAATTTTATGTGCTGGACAAAAAATCAAAGTTGCCAGGATTTTGCCCTTGCGCGCCCTAACCCTGAAGAGAAATCCGCCCGCGGGCTGGGTTCCTTTAGGAATCAAAGGCGTGGGTTGGCCATTGAAAAAAAATTTGTCCTGTACATAGTTCGTAAAAAACAGCTGAAAAGATCAACGAACCGTAGTTTTAGTGTCGATCATTGAGGTTGTAATTGACATTGCTATTGACTTTTTGTTATGTCATCAATACTTGAGTTGATCCAGAGGCGGCAGCCCGGTCTGTTCGATCTCTTCTGCGTACCGTTTCCAATATACTTCCAGTAAATTACAAAAAGCTTTCGGAGGAAGTTCATATATTCTTTCTCCCAGCAGCAGCGCGTGCGTTCTGACAAATTCCTGGTGTTTATCCAGTAAAGCCTGCAAGTGGAGACCGATGGGCTGTTCGAGTGTTTCGGTATCCAGTTTGGCTAAAGTCTCCCGTAGTACCTGTAGGTCATGACTCATACCGGCGAGGTCGGTTAAAGTATGTAGCTCTGATTCCAGCGTGCTCAGAACGGCCGGCCAGATGCGTCGAAGTATATCCAGTTGGTAACGCAGGTACTTGGCGCGCTTGCGCCATAGATGGAAGTACTGTTCTTCACCGCTGGAACGGGCTTTTTTCATGGCTTTTCGCCCCCGGCTGTACACTTTCCGGATACCGGGGAGGATATCTGAAAAATCATTCACATCCATGTCCACTTCCTTAATATATGGCACTTGCTCTTCCACATCCTGAGCCATATAGATCAGACCGCTATCTTCCCGAAATACTTCTTTAGCCAGCTCTTCCCGATACTCAAGTAGCATTTCCCGGAAGTGATCAAACGATTGGTCGGGGAATCCCTCCGCGTATTGAGCCTCCAGTTTATCGAGCGTTTCCAGATTGGCGGAAGCGTCGCGGATATCCGACAATTTGCGGCCCTCGTCCCGGAAAAATACATTCACTTCTCCGTACGAGGGCATATGGTCCCGTACCAGGCGGATACCGGCCCGTATTTTTTGGAACGCCTTGCGGGTAAGATGCACGGCTTCGTGTCTTTTATCGTCGGTATCCGCCTTTTGGATATACTTTAAAGCTTCTTTGCATTGTTCGATGAGTACCCTTTTGAGGCCGCTTATGATCGCTTCATTATATTCTAATTGGATTGCCATATCAATGCGAACTAGGTTAGACAGGTATGGGTTCGGGGGGAGTCGAAGTAGCTTAAAAAATTAAAACCACTCCGACTCTCTAAACAAATACCTCAAAAAATCAATTTTATGTGCCCATCCCATCGATGCCGGCTCAAACCGTCTCGTGCTCTGTTGCTTTGTGCCGGTGCTGTAACCATTCCCGTATCAAGGCACCGATGGCCATAGCGGCGACCAGCAGGGCGATCAGCCATCCCAGGATCGGGATCCAGCTGATGAGCTTCAATCCTACAAATACACCGACGGCAACCAGAACGATCTTGCTATTCTGCCAATGCTCACCTCTACGGGCTTGCCACCAGTAAGCGACCAGAAGTGCCGCCAGAATGTGAGCCCAGCCCAGACTAAAACCGTAAGCAGCAATGGAAAATAAACCGAGTGGAATGCCGATGATAGTAACAAACAGCAAGATGATCACGAGCGGCATCCCCAGAATATAGATTAATCCGTAGCCCAGGCTTTTGGAATAATTGTCCTGTACGTGCGCTCCAAGCCGTTGAAAGAAATCGGGGAATGCCCATACCAGTAGGAACAACAAGAGCGCAGCCGATAGCACGCGTACGATGAACGTAAAGGCCGTACCGACTCCCAAAGTACGCTGCCAGTTGTTTTCGTGTGGTTGTCCCCGCAAAGCCTCATCCAGTACTGCTCTGCTATTGCCCTGTAAGGCCGTGCCAAAATCGATGGCACCTTTTTCATTCCAATACTGGATGTCTGCAAAGAATTTAGCCTGATCCTGCAATGTCAGCGCCTGGCTGGTCAGCTGGAGCGGACTATTAAAAGTACCGTTCACGGTGACATTTTCTCCACGGATCACTGTTGCCCCGTCGAGCGTACCGGTAACAGTCACTTCTCCACCGGCAAGTTTGCTTTCACCCAGCACCCGGCCGTTCATATGCAAAGTACCACTGCCCACATACAAATTACCGTGAATGACCACGCCCGGTTCTATCGTGATCGTACCACCGGCAAGCATGAGGTCACCAAATACATCGGCCCGGATCGTGATGGTGCCGCCGAACAGTCGGGCATCGTCCATTACCGGCGCAGCCAGATCAATTTCCTGCGCCATCAGCATCGCATCTTCGCGGAGGGTATCCCGGATGTGACAGTACCTGACGGCAGCAATAACGTCGCCGCCCACCGGAGCGTTAATCTCCAGCGAATTGGCACCTACATACAGGTCTTCTTCGAGTGGAGTATTGATCTGTACATTTTGTTCGCCTTTAATGGTGGTGGCCTGGAGGGAGAAATGACCGAACGCCAAAATGGCGATGAAAAGAAGGAAGGTTCTCATGATGGTAAGGTTTGGGGGTTAGAATGGTAACTAAATTGCTTCTTTATCAATTGTTTGACAATGATGTAGGTCAGTGGTGGGTTTGGGGAATGTCATTACTTCAGTCGGCAGTAAATAGTCGATAGCCGACAGTCGCTTTATTGCATTGATCATCAATATGCTGCTCCTGCTGAAAGTGTGGAAGTATTTTATTCCAGCTACACTATGGCTCATTTGTTCAAAACAGTACGACCGGAAGTTTAAACTAATCCCCAATAGAGAATTTCCGGTTGCGAGCTTATTTCCTATTCAATTTTAATGACCTGTTGATGGACGGCATACTTCCCATTCACGAAAAAAATGCGGGCCAGGTACGCTCCGGAGGGAATTGGAGGTAAATCAAGGCTGATGCGGTTAGTCAATTGAAGCTGTTGCCTCCAGACGGTCGCTCCCAAGACATTGATCAATTCTACCTGAATCCGTTCATTACATGCACAGGACAAATTAATCTCATTTTTGAAAGGATTGGGATAAATGCTGATCTGCTGATCCTGTTCAGGATCTGTAGTACCGGTCAACTGATCCATTCCACTGCAATCTTCATCAATCCCGTTACCGGGTATGTCCAATGCCCCGGGCTTAATGCTAGGATCTCCGTCATCACAGTCTTGCGCGCAGTTGAATCCGTCAAGATCCGCATCGGGGGCTAATACCGGAAAATCTTTAAAGTGAAGCATAGCAATACCTTTGGCATTCGTAACCGGTGCTTTTCCGGAGCCAAAATGGGAGGCATAACTGATCCCCGTAAAACCTGCGCCGGGAGCGGCAGAAAGGGAAAGCACGAGCTTATTGTCCTGAACATGACCAGAAACCACCGTGTCCTCCCGGGCGCCTTCCAGCCAGAAGTCACTTTCCAGTCCGGGGTGCCAGCTGAGGGTCTGTTCCATGTCGCGCACTTCCACAATTATTTCGGTACTGTCACAATTTGTAAAATAGGCAGCTTGAATATTAGGCGGATAGATATTGTCGGTATCCGGACTTCCGTAAAGATCATGATCCACCAGCCGGAACAGATCATTTCCGGCTCTTTCGTGTCCATTCTCATAAACGTAGTGGCATCCATCGGGCCCTTGCTGCATAGCCGCAGCGGACATAATGTCCAGACTGTCGATGTCATCGGCCAATTGTCGTTGCGCTTCCTGGATCTTCAGTGTGCAGGGAGGCCCAAATCCGTATTGCCGGCAGGCCTCTATCTGAAAAAGATAGGCATGTTCGAAAGCCGGGAAATCACTTTGCCAGTCGGCATACATCACCTGAAACTTGTTTTTGTATTCTTCCACCTCATCGCAAACATATACTCCGGCATTAGATTCTCCCTGAAAGAAGAGGACGGCCCGTACCTTATTTCTTATGCCTGCCTGATCCACCCGCGTCAGCCATTGA
>JAGQXH010000698.1 GCA_020436695.1 Lewinella sp.
GTCACAGATCCCAGGGAAAATATATTCAAATAAGGGTAACGCACCTGGAGAAAATGCCGGGCATAAGAAAGCGGAAGGTTTGCAAATTGTTCTTTTAGGGTCAGTTTTTTCAATATTGATCCAAGGATACGGTTTCTACCGGTACCCACTAACCCACATCGAGCACCATTCCAAACGATAACCAGATCGTTTTCTGTGACTGTTAAACCATCCTCAGATTCAACATAGTAATCGATGACACCGCGTTAAAAGGCTTTGATGTTGATGTAGGGATTTACATTTTCGTTATTAGTTCGGGTCAAAGTGGCCGGGATTCCTATTTTTTTGCTGCAAAAATTTCAGATAACCAATAAGTTTGACGTTTTCTGACGTCAAGAGGCACTCTTACCATGAGCCAAGCTCATGGTTTTCTTGCGAAGGAAAAAGCTTTTGTAGCATCAATCGATCTACTGGTAATCACTAATATCATATTCAATTCCTAACGAACTTAAAACGGAAGGTAGTTGGCCATGTAAAAAATATCCTTGATCTATTTTATGTTTATCAAGTAATACTTCTACAGTAAGTTCACGATTTAAAAAGGGAATAATAGCAACATGAGGATCTTCCGTTCGGAGAAATATTTTCACAAACTCGTTAAAATCTGTACCATGTGCAGGAACTACAATCAATTCTTCAATTATTGCACCCTTATACTCATCACCTACTAAATACTCAAAGTCTTCTTTAAACCTCTTTGCATTTTCATAATCCATAGTCAACATTTTATCGATTCACGAATTGATGAATACCTCTTAATAAACTTAGATTCTCAATCTTCATTTCTTAAGCAACTTTTAGATAAATAAGTTCCCCTAATTTCTGTAATGCTCATTTACGCATATAGCTTAATAGCTAGTTGCGATTCTTAGGAAACTCGACCAATATCCAAATTGATTCATTGAAAAACCTTGAAGATTATCCTATACTATAAGCATGACTGTTGCCATTGATACCGATAAAGCTGTCCAAGCACTGACGGGTGTAGGGTTCAAAAAAGAACAAGCCCGCGTCCTGATAGATCAGCTCCTCCCTGCCGGGGATGACCTGGTTACTAAAGATTTTCTTCGTGCGGAGATCCAAACCCTTGAATCACGACTAACCGCTCGTATTTATGGTGGGCAAATTGCTTCCGTTGTCGCTGTTGTTGGAGCCTTGAAATTCTTTGGACTTTTTTAAATGGCCAATACCGAAAAAGAGAAACTGGAAAGAATCATAGATGCTTGCATTGATGCATCTGTAAGTCTTTCCCACATTGAAATCGTGATCAAGGGTCTTCGTAACGAGATTGATGAAATTTCAACCAAACTGTTCTTTCACTATAAAGAGCACGAAGACGACCAATAAGAATACCTGTCATCAGAATTTGCAGATATCCTGTTATTTTGTTTGGAGAGATTCCAACTTTGCCCGGATATGAAAAGAAAAATCTTCATTGCGAATCTTAACTCAGCCTTAATCATTTTCCTCTACTATATGGTGTATGCTCAGGGATAACACACCATCAAAACTAGGTCCACTCTCCGAACTGGCGGCGGATTTACCTTCGAGTCATCTGGATAAAGAACGACAAAAACAACATTTTTATAATCTGGAATTGTCCATTCTGTCTGCTTTTACAGATGATTTAAGTCTTCTAGAGGGAGTTATAGACAGATTTGGCCTTACACAAAGACAATTGGAAAAAATTGCAAAAGCAAAGAAGGACCGTGATTTCCAGGAATTCTTGTTCGTACTAATAGTACAAAACGGCTTGGAGCGTATTGAAAAATTACTTGAGTATCACCGGGCGGAGATGGACCGGATACTCCAGGAGTTGGCAGAAGATCAAGCGGAACTGGCCGATTTGGATAACCATCATATAGCACTTGCCCGTGTGATTGAAGGGTATCGTAATGAGGGTGTTCTAGACGTTGATGATGCGGCGGGGCAGGCTATTACTGCCTTTGAAAAACGACGCGGTATAAAACTCGATAATCCCACCTACTCCGATATCCTCGACATTCAGGCAGATGTAGAAAAAGAGCAACTGAAACTTCGTAAAGAAATCAGGCGTAAAAGCGAAGAATACGAACTGCATAAGGAGCAGGAAAATGAGCTTTTAAAGCTGAAAGACGCACTTGAAAATGGGAATTTGCAGGAAAAAGCAATGGCCACGCAAGCGCTCGAAAGGATTGAGGCGGATCAATCTATATCATTAAGCGCTCAGCCCTTACCCTCAGCTAGATCTTATGGTGCGCACGAACAGGATGAGAATGAAGACTTGGAGATCCTAATGCAGTCAGAATATGATGACGGTTTTTCTTTTGATTTTCCGCCTTTATCAGAGGACTTTGATCGGGCCAGTACAAACAAGCCGCAGGAACAAGAGCCGGATTTGGAAATCAATCGGACAAACTCACAGACGAGGGCCCCGAAGCTCTAATCTTTCATTTTGACCAGGATAAATTCTTCATAAGCGCTTTTCACAGACTGGTATAAGTCAACGGCGTACCGCGCATGCACATAAACAGCCGTCATGTAACTGGGGTTGTCTCCTCCTGCAATAAGTCCCACAAACGGATTGTATTCCGGAGTAGGGTGATCGTCAGCTAATATCATTGCCACTCTTTTATAGCCATCATGGATTAGGCCTTTCAAGGCAGCCTCGGTTTCGTCAATCACGTCTTGCCCTGCACCGCAGACCAAGACAACTATAACATCTTTTTCAGAGGCTTGAAATGCGGCTTTACCGGCAGTATCAAATCCCTTGCCCCTAAAATCCGCTATTTGGACGGTGACATTTTCAGGTTGGATATCTTGTTTGGATTGGCTGAATGCGAAAGTGCTACATCCAAAAATAAACAATATGAGTGCAGAAAGACAAGGTTTTGTCTGAGAGATCATAATCAGGCATTTCGTAACATATAGAGCAATATGTATTATTTATTGAAACATATAACGCTATAAGTTTCCAAAAAGTTGCATGTACCCCAAAAGCATTTTATTTACCCCAGCCATGCTCTATTTTGAGCATATGACTCAGAAGCGACGTGTGTATTTATTACGGCATTCCCATGATCCGGTGGATCAGGATATCTATTCCAGCTTAAAATATCTGGTAGAACAAGCCGGTATTGATCTCTCCTACCGTGGTGTCATCAGCAGGTTGCACCGGGCCAAAGAAACGCGAGAAGACGGCAAACAGATTATTCGACTTCGAGATAAGCAGGGAAATCCCATCACAATTGAGATTCAAGACATCCTGAAACAGGAATAATAAGAAAGAGATTTTCTGTGGTTGCGGTTGCCGAATCATTGTCAATCGCATAAATAAGCATACCATTAGTACCGATGATCTAATCTTAAATCAGCCGGGAGCCGCCGGTTGCATTCTACTAAGACCTCCGCAATAAAACCACCTGAAGGATTCTGCCTGATAATCAAATTAAAACGAATTGTTTGTAAAAATATCTAAAGACTCGTTTTGTAAACAAATTATTTTATCCTTAATTTTCCTATCTACACTGCTACACCAATCAATAGAATACACCCCCAAACAGCTTTTTTATCATCCTTAAAACATGCATCATGTTATGAAGGAGCCATGCTGGATGGAGCTTCTGGAAGAAGCGCCTGTAGCGGTTCAGTCCTGCGTACTCTATTTTCAGGAAAGATATCCGGGGAGCTGGCAAGCGAAACTGCTCGATAGTGATGCTATCCTCAGGTATCTCGATTCCAAGGATTTTGAGATCACAGTTGCCACTTTCGGTATTCCTAATCGACAGGATTGGTTTTGTGAAGTTATTTTTCAGGGAACTCTTCTGAAACACGAACGGAACTTTGCCACCTACGAATTGGCAGCAGATGAAGCGATTATCACTGCCTTTCGCAAACTTGAAACAACATTGTCTTCATAGTTAATTCCCCATTTCCCCCCTTCACAAACAAGCTATAGTTGCCATTCATATTTTCTCAATCTGACTTCTTTTCTATCTATTCCAATAAATAATGTAATGGACCGGACTATCGTACATCTGGACCTGGGCTGCTTCTTTGTCTCTTGTGAAGTGCTGAGGGATAATTCCTTACAAGGCAAACCCATATTGGTTGGCGGCAAGTCGGACCGCGCTGTCGTGGCTTCGTGCTCATATGAGGCCAGAAAATTCTGTGTGCGCTCGGCCATGCCGATGCGCTATGCGATCCAACTTTGTCCGGATGCTAAGGTCATCCATGGAGATATGGATCTGTATTCCAATTATTCCAAACTGGTAACAGCCGTTATCCGTGAATCGGTTCCCGCCTTTGAAAAAGCTTCCATTGATGAATTCTATATCGATATGACAGGCATGGATCGCTTTTTTGCCTGTACGTTATGGGCCGGAGAATTGATGCAAAACATAAAAAAGGAATCGGGCTTAAGTGCTTACTCCCTCTTTGTAATTTTCCTATTTCCTTGTTTA
>JAGQXH010000699.1 GCA_020436695.1 Lewinella sp.
TCCTTGCAGCAATGCGCCGTATACGGAGGGTTGGCACCAGTATCCAGAGGGAAAGTCCCAAAATGGAAAGTATCATCCCCATCCAGGTACCGAAAAACTTTTGGAAAACAGCCCCTGTATAGCCCATCAATGCCGAAACGTCCAGTTTGAGCAGGACCATGATCCGGGACAGGTCGATAGGGTTGAGCACCGACAGTCCCAGTGAAATACCTTCCAGTGGATATTCCCGGAAATATAGGAGTAGCAAAAGGAAAAGGCCATCATAGATGACCGCAAAGAACAGCCAGACAAGTATGGCCAGACCAAATCCTCTGATCTTGTTGTCATTACACAGGGCTACCCAGAAGGCCAGACCCGAAAATATAAAGGAGAGCAGAACGCCGTTGCCGATCAACGCAAAGAAATTCCAGATCTCCGTCGATCCGGCCAGGCCGTACAGCAGGAACGGCAGACCGATCCCCAGCAGTAGACTTACGGACAGGGAAATGGCCACCCAAGTGTATTAATACCCCTGGGTATTTTACTGTTGGTATTGGGGCGATTTGCAATGAGAAATGGATCCGTTATCAACTAGATATTCAGCCATCAGTTCGAACTAAGAAGTGATGCATCTGCCGCATTTCTACATTTTAGCGCCAAGGATAAGTCGAGTATTTCTTTTCTGGATAGAGCAAAGACAACTTTTGTCTTGTCTTCATCACCGCACATCCACCCATTTCCGCTGTTCTCTTGTTATAAGCCGCCAATTTTTCTACATTTACCGTGGCCATTGAAATGAAAAACGAATTGGTATCGTTTCATTTTCATGAGCCAACTTGTTCTACAACGTTACGAACTTCTATCTTATCACAAATTGTCAGCAAAAGATGCAGAGAACGAAAAAACTCCTTTTACCCCTTTTATTCCTGCTGGTGGGAATATCATCCCTTCCCGCCCAAACGTACCGGACCCGCTTAAAACGTGCAAATAACGCTTACGAAATTCACGCCTACAATGTGGCTATTCCGGAATTTCTATCGGCGCTTGAACGTCGTCCGGATGAGACCGAACCTCTGGCCAAACTGGCCGACTGTTACCGCATGTTGAACCAGTTGGAGGAAGCAGCCACCTACTACGCTCAGGCGGCCCGGCAGAAGGATGTGGAAAAGATTCATATCCTGCAATACGCCAAAACCCTTAAAGGCCTGGGACGTTACGATGAAGCCAAGCAGTGGTTCCTGTTGTACGCCCGAGATGCCGATGCGATGATCGGTAATCATTATGCGCAGAGCTGTGATTTTGCCATGCAGCAGATGAATAGTCCTTCTTCCTATAGTGTAAATAACGAGTTCATCAATACTTCTTCGGCAGAGTTCGGACCCGCCTTTTTCGGAAATCAGAATGTGGTCTTTTCCTCGGCCAGAACGGATATTCAAACCCCTGCTTCTTTTAGCGGGAAACAGGGTAATCAATTGTTTTCCGCTAGTATGGGCAGTCGTGGTTATCTGGAAAACCCGGTATTTTTAAGAGGTAGTGCGGGTGCACAGGAATTTAATGAAGGACCGGTAGCCTATACCAGTGACGGTCGTCAGGTGGCATTCACCCGCAATAATTTTGTGGATGGCACCCGGATGATCCCCGAAGCGGGCATTGAAACCAGCATTTATCTGGCTACCGTTAACCAAAGTGGTGACTGGGTGGATATAAAACCTTTTCCGCACAATGGAACAGACTTTTCTACGGGTTTTCCCAGCTTTTCACCCGATGGTAATGCCTTGTATTTTTCCGCTAACCGTTCTGACAGCTACGGCGGTTTTGATATTTATGTTTCCTACCGTACGGCAGATTCCTGGAGTACGCCGGAAAATCTGGGGGCCGTGATCAATTCCCCGGGTGACGAAATAACGCCGTTTTTTGATGGGACCATGTTATTCTTTGCATCCAACTGGCATCAGGGACTGGGTGGTTTTGATATCTTTCGTGGTGAGCGGGGAACCGGCAACCGCTGGTCGCGCATCTATCATCTCGGAAATGCCGTGAACTCTCCGCGCGACGATTACGGCTATATCTACGATCCCTTCCGCAATATCGGATATCTGGTATCTAACCGGCTGGGCGGACGCGGCAATGAAGATCTATACAGTGTTAGCCGGGCTGCCGATAACATTGTATTGCGGGTAAGAAACGCCATAGACGGCTCGGCCATCCCCAACGCCATGGTGGATTTTTCCAATTGCGGAGAAGGGATCTACCAGACGGATGCCGGCGGAATGTACACCTTTCAGGCGGTGCAGGGACTCAACTGTAATCTGGTGATCACCAAAGATGGATATCTGACCGCAAATGTGGCGATCTCTACCACCGGAACCAATCAGAGCCGGGAATACGACGTAACACTTAGCCGTATGGGTGAGGCTTACGCCGGGCGGATCGTTAGCTATGCAACACGTACGGCTTTGAGTGATGTGATGGTGACTGCAACAAATCGTTCTACCAATAATACTACCGAAACTCGTACCGATCCCAACGGTGATTATTATCTGGCGCTCAGTCCTTACTCCAGCTACATTTTGCGTTATTCAGCTCCCGGATACCGTGAGGTGAACTTTACGGTGGATACGCGCGATGGCCTCGATCGCTCCATTCTTGGGGTGATCTCCATGCTGCCCGCTACACAGGTAGGCCCGGCTACACCGGGAGTCGTACCCGGAGAAGTGCCTGATCAGCCGGTATATCCCACCAATCCGACGGTAGCCCAGGATGGCTATGCCGTACAGGTTGCAGCCGTAAACAAGGCCAATATGGGAGATTATACTAACCTAAATAATTTCGGACAGGTCTATTCCACCGAAGAGAATGGTACTTATAAGATCCGGGTCGGTCTGTTCAACACCCGGGATGAAGCCTTGACGGCGATGCAGACGATCCGCAATTCCGGTTATAGGGATGCATTCCTCGTACGGGAAACCGGACTGATGTTGGGGGGAAGTACGGCTGCACAACCCACCGCACCGACTACCAATACGGATACCTTCGCGGCTCGGGGTGGGATGTATAAAGTACAGTTGGCCGCTTACCGGAATCCGGAATATTTTGATCCGACACCGGTAGCCAATCTGGGGACGATCGAGGAAAGAATGAAAGGCAATTTGACCGTGAAGTTTATCGGTGGCATACAGACGCTGGCACAGGCTCGTCAGGCATTGGCGCAGGCAAAAGCTGCCGGATTCAATACGGCGTTTATTGTTATCGAAGAGAATGGTGAGTTGCGGAAGGTGAATTAACCGGACGCCACGCTGACGGACGCTACGCTGACGGACGCTACGCTGACGGACGCTACGCTGACGGACGCTACGCTGACAGAGGAGATTATCCAGATTATTTCTCGTCAGCGTAGCGGCTGTCAAACCGCCGTCACCATGTATTTATTCTTCTTCCCGTTCTCGATCATCAGGTATTTACCGTGGAGAAGCGACGCGATCTCTACTGTCGCATCGTGATCGTTAATTTTTTCCTTATTGACTGATACAGCTTGCCCCTTGATAGCCCGGCGGGCATCTCCCTTGGACGCTGTGATATCTGTATGGTCTGCCAGGAGATCCAGGATGTTGACGCCACTTTGGAACACAGCCATCGGCACCTCGAAACTGGGGATCTCCCGCGCTACAGCTCCAAGACTTTTGGCATCCAGGCTTTGCAGGTCTTCCTGCCCGGCGCGGTTGTTAAATAGCAGGTTAGACACTTTCTTCACTGCTTCGTAGTTCTCTTCCCCGTGAATGCGAACCGTCAATTCTTCGGCCAGCAGTCTTTTCAACTCACGTGGGTCATCCGCATGCTCCGCCTCCATGGCTTCAACTTCTTCCCGTGATTTAAATGTAAAATAACGGATGAACTTGGGGAGGTCAGCGTCAGCTGCATTGATCCAGAACTGGTAGAACTGATAAGGAGAGGTCATGTCGCCATCCAGCCAGATGTTACCTTGTTCGGATTTACCAAATTTGGTGCCGTCCGCTTTAGTCAGCAGGGGAGTAGTGACACTGTAGGCCTTGCCTCCCAGATTGCGACGGATGAATTCCGTGCCGGAAGTGATGTTCCCCCATTGGTCTGAGCCGCCCATTTGTAGAATGCAGTTGTACTGCTGGTAGAGGCATTGAAAATCGTAACCCTGAAGCAACTGGTAGCTGAATTCGGTAAAGGAGATACCGGTTTCCAGCCGGGTTTTTACCGAATCTTTCGACATCATATAATTCACCGTGAGCGTTTTGCCGACATCCCGCAGGAAGTCCAAAACGTTCATATTGCGGTAAAAGTCGTGGTTGTTTACCAGGATAACCGGATGTACCGCGCCTTCCATTCCCACGTATTGCTCTAATTGCTTTTTTACCCTGGCCAGGTTAGCTTCCAGTTCTTCATGTGATTTCAGGGACCTTTCCTTATCTTTAAAAGAAGGATCCCCGATACGGCCGGTGGCCCCACCAACCAGCGCAATGGGCTGA
>JAGQXH010000069.1 GCA_020436695.1 Lewinella sp.
CAGACCATAACACAATAGCTGTTCAATAAGAGCAGCATAAAAAAAGAGCAATAAGTCGGACTTATTGCTCTTTTTTTATGCGAAGAGATATTCGCTGATCTCAAAAGTATCCGATCAAACCTGCTCGGCCATTTGCTCAAAATGAGCTTCCCGAAAAGCTTTGATCTCCTGCTCGGAAGCGTGCTCTCTACCTATTGCAGTTGAGGTTGCCTTTTCCAGGTTTTGCAGCGCTTCTGCTTTTCTTCCCATTTCCAGCAAAGTTTTTGCATAGAGAAAGTGGACCTGCCGGCGACGGGAATAATTGGGATCGTCTTTACCGAAATTGCGATTGATAAAGAAGCGGAACTCTTTGGCGGCCGCATCATGATCACCCAACTGCTGGAGACATTCTCCCTTCATCCGGCGGGCTATCCAATGCAGTGATTCCAGGGGCATGGCCGTTTTAGTGACCTGCTCAAATTGCGTTATGGCTTGCTCATATTCCTTCTGGGTTTTTAGAATTACCGCCTTCCCAAAATAAGGATTGGCTTTTCTCGGGTTGATGTCAATACTCTTGTTATAGTCATAAAGAGCATCTTTAAAATTGCCCAATTTATAATTCACAAAACCACGACGTTCGTAAGCCAGAGCGTGACGTTCGAATTTATCAATAGCCCGGCTGAGCGATTCGCGCGCTTCCTGCTCCATTCCTTCTTCCTTGATCAGCTCCCGGCCACGCAGAAAATGCTGTATTGCAGTCTTGTCACCTTTGGGCTCAATGATCACGGTATGCATGAGCGTTCCCTCGTCGGTCATCCAGGCATTCAGATCGCCGGCAATGGCAAATTGTGCCAGCGTTTGCAGCAGGTTGATCGTATTGCGCCAGGTCTTTTCAGATGTTTGGGTAATGAAGCGGGGAATATCCAGCAGATGATTATCCTCATCAAAGATATCTTCACCGTCCAGAGCGATGTCTGAGCGATAATATTGCTCTTTTCGGTGTTCAAACATTTTACGTACCTGATCAAAGCTACGGTTATTGCCGAATTCCAAGCGCCCGGAAAAAATAGTCTTATATGTCATGGCCCTGCTGTTTTAGCTCAATTTATATAGTTGTGCCTACTGCACTATTAGCAATTGGATGAAAAAATTCTATTTAAACTTGTTAGTTTTCTGGTCTCGGATCATCGGCTACTGCCGGATACATCCTGTTTCACTTGGTTCGACCCCGTCTTCTCTACTCCACCAAGGTCAGTTAAGTCCTCCTGGTGTTGTGTCATTCCTGTTCTATACTAATCTGAGTATAGTATGTTTGTATTAAAATGTACCGCTGACAGGATTACAGCCGATTGCTTCACTTTCGGTCGGCCAGAGCAGTTATTTGGTTATTCCTGTCGGTAAATGCTGCAGTCTGATGAAATACGCTACATCAATCTGGAGACATTTCTGTGCGTAAGATCGCTCATGAGAAGATACGCAACCTCATATTCGGTTGTCATAGTATTGAAATGCTCCTTAAGATTAGCTAACGTACCAGACTTAAAAAGGGTCTTGAGAACAAATTTCAGAATTAATCCATTAAAAATCAAACTTATACCTATCTTTTTTTATGCACTTATTGTGAATTGTTATTCACATCCACATAAATTTGTTTTTAGAATAGTGTCGAAAAACAAATTTATGTAGCCGCTCGTCTTTAAAACATGAGCCGATTTATTCGGATAAAAACATAAAATTCCGTAAACACATTGCTATGTACAATATAATAGTTTCCGACATTAGAATACGAAGATTTAGAGATTTTGGGTCCAATTAAGCTATAGGAGACGAAGAAGTTGGAAAATGACCCAGGCAAACATCACTATGCACTACTCCTTTTAAACTTGAGTAATGTCATCACACATCACCGCATCGCAGCATTACAGTATCACAACATCACTCATCCATCCAAACAGTACAACCTTCCGTACAATTGGTACAAATATCGATCCGGTCCCGCCCGCGAAATAACTGATGCCGGAAAGCGTTGTAAGCCTCCCCCCGCCAGATCTCTTCGAATGACTGATCTTTAAGGTCGCCCAGACGGTGTTGTGCGTCTTTGTCAAAACAGCAGGGCACGACCAGACCATCCCAGGTGATCACGCAGGCGTGCCAGAGTTTCCAGCAGTGATTGAGCAAATAGTTCTTAATGCGGTAGGTGCCGTCCGCCTGCCTGGCGTAGCGGGCATATTTTTCCCGGGTGGGAATGAGCGGATTGCCGTGCTGGTAGTCATAAACCTGTGCAGTTTTCAGTTTTACCTCATCAATACCGATCTCTTCGGACAGGCGGTAGATCTCGGAGATCTGATGTTCGTTCGGTCGTACTACCAGAAACTGAAAAATGACATGTGGCGTACTGGATCCCAGCTCTTTTTTGGCCTTTACCACGTTTCGGGCTCCCTCGAGCACAACATCCAGCTTTCCTCCGATGCGATAACTCTCGTATGTTTCCTGGGTAGTACCGTCCACTGAGATGATCAGCCTATCTAAACCGGAGGTAACGGTTTTGCGTGCATTCTCCCGGCTCAGGAAATGACCGTTCGTAGAGGTAATGGTATAGATCTTCTTTTGGTGCGCATAGGCCACCATATCCAGAAATGCCGGATTGATATAAGGCTCGCCCTGAAAGTAAAAGATAAGATAGAAGAGGTGATCCTGCAGGCTGTTCACCGTTTCTCTAAAAAAATCTGCCTTTAGATTCCCGGTTGGCCGGCTGAATGCACGTAGTCCGCTGGGACATTCCGGGCAACGAAGATTGCAGGCTGTGGTCGGTTCAATGGAGATGGTGAACGGTTGTCCCCACTGTCGTGGCTTACCTGTCCAGCGGGAGATATAATAAGAGGCTACTACCAATATGGCGTTCCATACTCTCTTCCAGCTCAACTTGGACAAAAAATTGATGGTATCGCGGTAGTAGATCTTTGGCACTGGTTGCTTTTTTTCAGGCACAAAGATGCAATAAAAATGTGTATCACGGAGGGATAGGGACCGGGAGACGATGAGATAGGAATACAGGGAGAGACTGGGTGTTTAAGAATGGTAATTAGAGGTTTCCATATCTCCCGCTTTCCAAGTCAATATACAGCTTATCTAACGGTCGCCCAGTCTCCTCCCTATCTGATTAATCATCCACTTCGAAGGTCACTTTCAGATTAACCCGGTATTTATCCACTTTGCCGTCCTTAACGGTTACGGTCTGGTTTTGTACATAAGCCGAACGAATGTGTTTCAGCGATTCACTGGCCTTGGCGACCGCTTTTGCCGTAGCTTCTTCCCAGCTTTTGTCGGAATCTGAAAGAAGTTCAATAACTTTTAAAACTGCCATTGATTTTTGGATTTTATAGATTTACAATATAGAAGTCTTGCTTCCCAAACAAGAGGTAGCTGCCTCCTGTTCGTTATATGTAGGTTGACTTAAGATCGTGTTACTGCGAATTGGTAGCAGTTACCTGGTTCCAACCAGATAATTTAATTGTGTTATAAGCTTGAGAAAGAGGATTCGATCAAATCTGTGTTGCAGAGGAAAGAGTAGTTGTGATCGGTCAATAAGTCAAGATAAGCATATTATACCGGGCTTCCAAATGCTATAGGGGAGCAAGATAGTGATACGGTAATAGTGTCATCGCCGAATAGAAGAATCCAGATCAAATGGAAGCCTCGATATCGGCGATCAGGGCCAGGGTCTGGTCATAAGTTTCCTGCATGGCAGCCGAATTGTCCATGCCCGCGTAAAGGGCGATCTCGCAATTCTTCTTAATCCCCAGAAAGCGTTCGATCCGCTGTTCTTCCACGTTTAGGGTTTCAAGACGCTGGCGCACAACCTCCCGACTGAGTTCACTCTGTGGAATGCGAAGTTTGTCGCAAACATAGCCGTCCATTGCATGCTCAATGGCGTCATAAAAGGCGCGGGAGTCGGAGGACCCCAACAACGCTTTGGCCTGCTCCAGTCGCTTTAACGCTACTTTACGGGCACTGCGATGACGCAGCGTGGTGGGGTCTAGGCTACTACGCTGCTGTGAAGCTTTTCGCCAGAAGGCCGTTCCCCCAACTGCAAGGAACGGAAGCACGATAAGTATCCAAAAACCGGCAGAGCCCGGAAAAGAACGATCTGCCGAAGATATAGCCGTTTCATTTTTGATATAGCGGATCTCTGTAGGCGAGCTTGCACCTTCTTTTTTCACTACCGGACGATCCGGACGAAGTGAACCCTGCGTAATATTGACATCGAATACCGGACTGAGATAAGTGACATAACTGGCGCTATCCGGATCGAACCAACTAAAGGTGGTCTGCAACTGATAGTCGCCTGGATCCCGGGGCACCAACAAATACTCGATCTCTTTTTCCCCAAAGAGCAGGCCTTCGGTCTCATAGGTATTTTCCCGGGTGACTTTGGGTTCGTACACTTCAAAGGAAGATGGAAATTGCGGTGAGGGAGGTTGAATGCGTTTGGTATCACCATCACCCCGCACCGAAAGCCGGATAGAGATCGCATCATCCGTTGAAAAATTACGGCGGTTGATCTGGCTGTTGACCTCAAAATTTCCGACCGCACCGGTAAAGCCCGCCGGAGCATCCGCCGGAAGCGACCGCACATCGACCGTGACCGGGTCGGTGAGTGCCGGGATACGCCGCAGCTGCCGATTGAGGAAAAAGCCGTTTCTTCGCTGATTTTCATCCAGCGCCCCGAGCTGAACGTTGAGTGGGTCGATCGTCAATCGGCCGGCACGTTGGGGGAACAATGCCACCCGCTTGATCACTTTGGTCACATACTGCTTGTTGTTGACCACCTCCCGCATGAGCCGGGAGTCGTATCGGCGAACATTTTGTGCATAGAATCCCTGGTAATCGGATTCTTCCACAATGTTATAGTTCTCGATCTGGATGTTGGTATAAAGTTTGTAATCCAGAACGATCTGCTGACCTACCCATGCCTCGTTCGTACTGATCTCCGCGCGGATAAAAACCTCTTCATCAGTATTACCGGCAGCAGCTTTGCCCTCCACCACTTCCACGGTGATCGGTTTTGAACTCAGGCGGTTATTACCTACCAAAATAGTAGCACGGCCGATGGTCAGATTTCCGGTCCGCTTTGGTTGCAGGGTAAACTCAAAAGTGAGTTCCTGGTTCATCTTTCCATTTACAATGGTGGTACTGAACGACCGGCTTGGTCCGGAAACCACGGTAAAATCAGTAAATGACGGAGCCTGAAAATTACTCCCCTGTGCATTTTTCAGCGTAAAGGAAACTTCGAAATAACCATTGGTCACTACCTGTCTGGCATTAGTGGTAGCTTCAAAGACCGGCTCCTGCGCAGACACGCAGAACGGCGTCATAATAATAACGAATAACAGGAAACGGCGAAGTAACATAGCCAGGATTATCCGGGTTTATATCTTATAGATCTTGCGCTTTTTCTTGCGCTTGGTATCTTTAGGCTGGTCGTCTTCCTGCAGTTGCTCCGGAATATCCAGTTTCATATCCGGCATCATCCGGAGAAACTCGTCGAGGTTAAACCCGGGCATACTGTCCTGGAAGAATTGAAAACCATCCATATTTCCATTGGGCATCATCTGCCGGAACATTTCATTGAGCTGCTGCATATCCGGCATTTGCAGATCATTTCCCCACAGGTCGAAACCATCCGTACTGAAACTACGGCGCTGATCCGGGCTTTGCTTGATTCCCTCGGGATTGGGCACCACCATGATCTCAACCGGCTGTGTTTCCAGTATTTCCTCTCCAACGTCTACACTGGCCGGCAGAATGTAAAAATTGCCGATATCCTTGGGCTCCAGATAATAGGTATAGGAAACCGACTGGGTGATCTCTCCGTTGATAATGCTCATACTGGAAGCCTGATTGGGGCCGCTCACTACATGAAAAGCAGCAAAATCCGGAGCGGAGAAGTCATTCCCTTTGGCATTTTCCAGTGTGAAGGTCACCTGGAAATAGTTGCCGAAAAGAATGGAATCAGTACTCACTTCTACCGTAAAGCGGATATCGTCCTGGGCCTGTATATTGAACGCCAGTCCCAACATGATCAATAGACCACAGCATGTACTTTTCATAGTTTTCATTTTTTGAGCTCTTTTATGACTGCAAAAATAGAGGAGATGGTGGGATATTGACAAGGGGTAGACGTTTGGTCTAAAAACATAATCCGGTACATCTCAACCTCTTTTTATCACATCAAACGCTTTTACCTCTTTTGCCTCAACATTTAATATCATTCCCAAACTACCAGTCCTTCGACGAACTACAGGGTTTGGATTGCGCCTGCCGCAGTTTTTCCATCGTTTTTTGTTCTTCATTCGCCATGATCTCCAACAGTCTTTCGGCTTCTTCCTTGCTGATCTCCCGTTCCTCTTCGGAAGGCTGCCCGGAGGAAGACTGGTTTTGCTGGTCATCGTTTTGGTCCTGGGGTTGTTGCTGTTGATCCTGGGGCTGTTGCTGTCCGGAGGATTGATTCTCCTGATCCTGCTGCTGATCCTGATTTTGATCCTGATCTTCTTCCCCTTCTCCATCCTCGGGTTGCGGCTGTTCCTGGGGCATAGGGGGCGGAAGATAACGCATGGCCTGTGCCAGATTGATCTTCGTTTCCATGTCTTCGGGATTCAACCGAAGGGCACTCTTATAGGCTTCTACGCTTTTTTCGTATTCCTGTTGCTGAAAATAAGCATTCCCCAGATTGTGATACGCATTTGCTTTTGCCTGCGGCACCCGGCTATCTTCCGCTGCTTTCTCAAAATGTTTGATGGCCTCGCCGTAACGTCCCTGCTGATAGATGGTATTGCCGAGATTATAACTGCCCTGAGCGCTATTCTCCGTTTCCAACGCGCGGCGATAAGCCTCCTCGGCCGCACTCAGATCATTTCCATTATACTCCCGGTCTCCTTTACGGAGTTGTTTATGGGCCGACTGAGCATTGACTACCAATGCGAAAGTAAGTAATAGTATTAGCGCAGTCCACTTCATGATTGTTGGTTCTTATGGTTTAAATTGGACGTTTGGACGTTTGGATTATGCTCCGCCGAAACAAGTCTACCGGAAAAAGTCTTTCCCCTCCAGATACTTGCTCTTCCGGTAGGAGATCATAAATTCCATGATCAACAACAGCAATCCCAGGCCGATGAACACCTGAAAATAACTGGAATAATCGGTAAAAGATTGTTGCTCAAACTCTTGTTTTTCAATCTGATCAATGCGGTCCCGCAGGGCGTTAACAATATCTTCATCCCTTGCCGAAAGATTGAAATAGAGGCCATTTCCCGCACTCGCTACTTCTTTCAGGGTTTCCTCATTTAACCTGGACCGGATCGGGTTGCCGGTATTGTCGCGCATGTAATCCGGCCGACCGGCCACCGTAGTCGGGATAAAGCTGCCTTCCGTTTGTCCGATACCCACTGTGAAGATGGTCAGGCCGTTATTCCGGGCTTCTCTGGCTACCGCAGCGGCAGCCGCATCGTGCTCCTCACCGTCGGAAATAATGACCAAGGCCCGATTGTTCTGATTTTCTTCCGGAAAGGATTCCTGAGCCAGACTGATGGCCTCGGCAATGGATGTCCCCTGCGAAGGTGCCATGCCCGGATTGGCAGTTTGCAAAAAGAGATGGGCAAAGCTGTAATCTACCGTCAACGGCACCTGCAGATAAGCATTACAGGCAAACAGGATCACTCCGATATTCTCCCCCTTTATGGCTTCCACGAGGTTTTGCCCGAAGCGCTTAGCCCTTTCCAGCCGGCTCGGCGATACATCCTGGGCCAGCATGCTCTGCGAGATATCCAATGCAATAAACAGATCGATCCCTTTGCGGGTAACGGTCTGTTTTTTTCCACCCCACTGCGGATTGGACCAGGCCACCACCAGGAAGGCCATACCGATCACCAGTAGAATGAATTTCACCGTATGCTTGTATTTGGACATATCCGGCGCGATCTGCTCCATCAGCCGGCTGTCACCAAACCGGTTCATGGCCCGCTTGCGGTGCAATCGACTGGCCGCAAAGAACAGGATCAATACCGGAATGGCCAGTAAAGCGTACAGATGCTCGGGATGTTCAAATCTAAACATATTTAGTCATCAGTCTTTTAGTCGATAGTCGTAAGTCCGTTGCCTTGCATTCCTTTCCTACAACTATTCCAACGCTCATTTATCTCTACGTCCTTCTAAGGAATCGCCCGCAACACCGAATAACGCAGGATCAACTCCAGCAGTAAAAAGATCAGGCCGAAGAGGGCAAAACGATGAAACATTTCACTGTATCTACGAAAGGAAGTCACTTCGATCTCCGTCTTTTCCAGCTGATCAATGGAATCATAGATATTTTCCAGACTGGCCTCATCCGTAGCACGAAAGTATTGCCCGCCGGTCATGTCGGCGATCTCACGCAACAGATCTTCATCGATCTCTACTTTGGCAATATCGAAATGGAATTTGCCGTCGCTCCGGCGACTCACCGGCGCCAGCGTCTCACCCATGGTCCCTACACCGATCGTGTATACCTTGATCCCGAATTTTTGGGCGATCTGGGCGGCTAGTTTGGGTGATTGATAGCCCGTATTGTTGACCCCATCCGTCAATAAAATAACCACCTTACTGGTAGCCTCACTTTCCTTCAGTCGGTTGACCGCAGTGGCCAGGCCCAGGCCGATGGCTGTTCCGTCTTCCAGTACGCCACATTCCAGCTGGCTCAAAAAGGTTTTCACCACAGCGTGATCCACCGTCAAAGGACATTGGGTAAAAGCTTCGCCGGAAAATACCACCAGACCGATGCGATCATATTCCCTTTTGTCCACAAAATCGGAGGCTACCCTTTTACTTACTTCCAGACGATTGGGCTGAAAATCCTGCGCCAACATACTACTTGACAAGTCCATGACCAGCGCAATGTCAATGCCCTCAGCCTTTACTTCTTCTTCCTGGAGGATCTTTTGGGGGCGGGCCAACGCCAGGATCAGGGCAATAACCGCGAATATGCGCAACAGGGGCAGCAGGGCCCGCAGGCGCCCCCGGATGGACTGCACCCCCTGAATCCCCTGCAGACTGGGCATTCGTAACGTGGCGTAACGCTCCCGACGCCGGTAATAGTACCAGAAGCCGATGGCCGGTATCAGCAGGAGTAACAATAAAAATGCCGGGTTAGCAAAAGTCATTTATCTTATCCGTTGTGCGTTTGATCAGTTATCCATATCATCCAATAAAACCACATTCTTCTTTTCCGGTTTTTTAATAACCCGGGTATTGGCAAATATATCCGGTAAACTTTGCCGGTTCTTCTTATCCAGGAAGTAAGTGAAATACCCCAGTCCGTATACTGTTTCCGAGATAAACTTCCCAAGGAGCCTCAAAGTAGCTCTTTTCTTACTAATGAACTTACCTTCCATATTGACGACCTGTATCCGCAGGGCCAGTTTACCCAGGGTGCCGCCGAAATGTGAAGTCATCCAGGCGTAATAGGCCCACAAAAAGAGTGCAAAAACCAGATAAACAGTTGGTTCCAGCCAAAACGGCTCTTCTCCTTCCGGTACATCAATGCCAAAACCCCAGCCTACCAGAAAAGCGATGATCACCGCGATCAAAACCGATAGATTCAGATCGATCAGCCGGGCAAAAAACCGGGGCCAAAACCCCGCCAGTTGCTGCTTCCGCTGGATCAGTAATCTTTCACCCTCTTCTTCCGATACGAAGTTCGATAGATGCAGGCCTTTGATCACCTTGGTTTTGGCGATCAGATCGGGTAATGTTTGTCGTTGCTTGTTGAAAAAATAAGTGAGATAGCCCAGCCCCAGTAGAAGTTCCGAAATGATCTTGCCCAGAAAACGGACCGTCGCTTTGGATAGGCTAACCGGTTGGTTATCCAGATCTACCATTCTGATCCGAGCCATTAATTTACCGGCTTCTGCCCCCAGGCGGAAGGGGATCAGGGCAAAGTATACCCAGTAACAGGCCAGTATAAACAGACCGATGTCCACTAACGCCGTATAGGAAACCGCTCCATTCTCATTCCTGAACAGGTAGATCCCCAACAGTAAGATCATTCCCGAGATCAGCCCGGTCAGTAACACATCTATTACCCGGGCAAAGAACCGGGGCCAGAAATTGGCCAGTTGTACCTCGGTCTGTTCTCCGGCCGCAACTACCTGATCTCCTGATGCTGCCGGTGCCGCTACCGTCGATGTGACGGGCATTCTCGCCGCTTCAACAGATGCTGCCGCTATTGGATTGGTGATCGTACTGATGATCTCATCCTCTTCCAGGAGTACCGGGATCGGTGCAATTGTAATATCCTTCGTCTTATCGACAAATGAACGGGTGGTCTCAAATGCCTCGATATGGAAAGCGTCCGCCGGCTCTGCTTTGGCAAATTTGACCATATCCGAAGCGGTCAGTATATGTCGCAGTTGTTGCTGTAGATCTCCATCAACCAGGGGTTCCCGCTGTAGGTTGCGCAGTATCTCGCCGGTGGTATTTTCCAAAGCCGGTATTTTGTAGCGATGCTCGAGATATTCTCTGGCGATGAACGTGAGCTGACTGTAATACTCCTTTACCTGCCCTTTTTGCCACAACTTCTTCTTTGCCAGTTGGTCCAGCTTATCCATAGCAATGCGGTGGGCGGCAAGCAATATGGGGGGATCGATATTTATTTCCGGTTCTTTCTTTTGGAAAAAGAACCACCATATCAAGGTAGCCAGCACAGCAATACCAATGAAACTTAGGAGATACGGCAGAACGTCCCAGACATTGAGCGGTTCGCGAACGATATCCTTAATGGGAGCCAGCTGGATGGAGTCGTTGGTTATGGGTATACCGGCTACGGTCAGCGGCAGACGGTTGGTAGTCAGTTCCTCCACCTCTCCATTTTCACCAATGATCCGTACGGGGATCTGCGGCACGAAATAAGTGCCCGAATCAAAGGATGTAATGGCAACGTTTTTCTCCAGATACGTTATCCCTGCATCTTCTTTGCTGACTAGCGGCGCTTCGCGAACGATCTCCAGTTTTTCGACATTAGCCAGCGGACTTAGGTCGATCTCCACATTGGTGCCGGCGGGATGACTCACCCGGATCTGAAAGTTGACCTGGTCTCCGATGAGGATCTCCTTACGGGCCAATTCTGCTTCCACACTGCTTTGAGCCCACAGGCCAGCCGTGGCACCAAGCATAAGTATCAAACCGGTCAGAAAACGATATAACATGTATCTCAATTTCCAATACGTCGCTGAAAAAATCGCATCAGCGCATTTACATAAGATTCATTCGTCCGGATCGTCACCGTATCGGCTCCACTGCGGAGGAAAACCCGCTTGAAGTACTGCATATGATCCAGATACCACTGTGCATATTCTGCCCGGATCCGGCGGGAAGTTGTATCGATCCAGCGCATCTGGCCACTCTCCGCATCCATGGCGCGTATCAGGCCGATATTCGGCAGTTCTTCTTCCCGGGGATCTACCAGATGTATCCCAATGAGGTCGTGTTTACGCGCAATGATGCGCAGGGGCGCTTCGTAGTTTTCCGTCAGAAAGTCAGAAAGCAAAAAACAGATGCTGCGCTTTTTGACCACATTGTTAAAATATTCCAGGGTAGAACGCATATCGGTTCCGTGACCATCGGGTTCAAAATTGATCAGCTCACGGATAATGCGCAGCGTATGTTGCCGGCCTTTCTTGGGGGGGATGAATTTCTCCACATGATCCGAAAAAAAGATCACCCCCACTTTATCATTGTTCTGAATAGCCGAAAAGGCCAGTACGGCACAGATCTCGGTGAGGATCTCATTCTTCAACTGATTGACCGTTCCGAAAAAAGATGAGCGACTCATATCAATGAGCAGCATAACCGTCAGTTCGCGTTCTTCTTCAAAGATCTTCACATGCGGATCACCTGTACGCGCCGTCACGTTCCAGTCGATGCTGCGCACGTCATCTCCGTATTGATAATTGCGCACTTCGCTGAAAGACATACCGCGTCCTTTAAAGGCGCTGTGGTATTCGCCCGAAAAGATATGCTTGCTCAAGCCCTTGGTCTTGATCTCTATCTTGCGTACCTTCTTGAGTAGCTCGCTGGTTTCCATAAAAGGACGGTTAACGGATTACAGGTAGAGAAGTCTATGGTACTTCAACGGAATTCAGCACCTGGTTGATGATATCTTCCTGGGTGACATTCTCCGCTTCCGCCTCGTAGGTAAGTCCGATACGATGACGCAGTACATCATGGCAGACGCTGCGCACATCCTCAGGGATCACATAACCTCGGCGCTGAATAAACGCATGAGCCTTGGAAGCCAGCGCCAGAGCGATACTGGCCCGGGGAGAGCCTCCGTAATTGATCAGCAGCGCCAGATTTTTCAACTGGTAATCCGCCGGAGAACGGGTGGCAAAGACGATGTCCAGAATATACTTTTCTATCTTTTCATCCATGTAGACCTTCCGCACCGATTCACGGGCTTTGATGATCTCGTCCGGTTTTACCACCGGGCTGATCTTCTCAAAATCACCGGTCAGATTCCGGCGGATGATCTCGCGTTCTTCTTCTTTATTAGGATAGGTTATTTTGACCTTCAGCATAAAACGATCTACCTGGGCTTCAGGCAGCGGATAAGTCCCTTCCTGCTCGATGGGGTTTTGGGTAGCCAGCACCAAAAAAGGTTCATCCAGTTTGAACGTCTCATTCCCAATGGTCACCTGTCTTTCCTGCATGGCTTCCAGCAGGGCACTCTGCACTTTGGCCGGAGCCCGGTTGATCTCATCCGCCAGCACAAAGTTGGCGAAGATCGGCCCTTTTCGCACCGAGAATTCGTTCTTGCTCGGATTGTAGATCATCGTACCGATAATATCGGCCGGCAGCAGGTCCGGCGTAAACTGTATGCGGCTGAATTTGGCGTCAATCGCTCTGGAAAGTGTTTTAATGGCCAGGGTCTTGGCCAGCCCCGGAAGCCCTTCCAGCAATACATGTCCGCGGGTGAGCAGCCCTAATAACAGTCGCTCTACCATTTGGTGCTGCCCGACAATGACTTTGGCGGTTTCGGCGTTTAATCGTTCAACAAAGGCGCTATCGATGTGGATCTGTTGGTTGAGCGCTTCAATGTCAATCGAGTGAGTCATATGGTATATGTTTATCTTTGTAGGGTCACAAATTTGCTAAAAAAAATTAACAATAAAGACTGCATAATGTCCAGCCGGTAAAAGCTTTGTGGATCATTCGCAGTATTAACAATATTTTAAGTTTTTATCTAAACATGAACGCAAAACTACTGCATCTGTTTTCCGTATTCTTCCTTTTTAGCGGAATTCACCTGCTCTCGGCCCAAACCGTAGAAGATTCACTTCTAAGATACCGGGATAATACGGATTTGATCGTAAGATTGCCCAGCCAGTTCAGAAAAATTCAGGCGCTGGAAGCTGCTTCGATGAATCCGGGGCTATCCGAACCGGACCGGGCCGCCCTGCAGCATCAGTTGGAAAAGGTGAAGCAGGAAACTGAAGATAACAACCAGGCTATCGTGGCTGCTTTTCAAAAGTATTTTGCCGCCATGCCCACTTATTTTATATATGATACGACACACTCCCCACAGCAGACCGTTTTTCTGAACGACCAGTTGGAAGCAGCAGAGGAAAAGCCCACCGGTGATCAGCTCATCCAGTTGCGATTCGGCCGGCCGCGCGCCGATGCGGGCAATCAGGCGGAATCCATGGTATTTACCGACAGCCATCTGCGCGACCTGCAGCGTCCATTTCCCAAGCCGGTCGCCATGACGGGTATTGACTTTGGGATCAATAAACTACTGGCTCCGGAAATCGCGTTTGAGAAACTGCTGGAGAAACGGATCAAAAAGCTGAACCGGAGGTTGAGTTTGATTTTTTAGATGGCACCCAAAGAAAAGACTGAGACAACCTCAAAAAACAATTCATGAAACGATCAATAATTATTGCGCTTATCCTCTGCATCGGTTCGTTCAGCCAGTACCTATCCGCGCAAAACGGACAGACTGCAGACCAGTTAACCCGCCGTCAGCAAAAGCTCTACGAACAGATCCGGGAAGATAATAACCGGGGATCGCTTACTGCTGCTTTGGAAGGCCTCAACAAACTTCTGGAGGATGCTCCAAATTTCACAGAAGCCTATCATTTCCGCGGTACTATTCACTACGATCAGAAGAACTATGCAGCCGCAGAGACCGACCTGGAAAAAGCGTTGACCCTGGATGCGAACTATGATCCTATTGTCTTGTATCAGCTGGCGCTGAGCGAGAAAGAACAGGCGAAGTATGGTGAAGCCAAAGAACATCTGGAAGTATTTTTAAAGAGTGGATACGAGCGGGAAGCCATTCTCGAAAGAGCGAAGCATCACCTGGCAGATGTGAAATTCGCGGAAGTTGCCGTACGCAATCCCGTGCCCTTCAATCCGCAAAATGTCGGAGCCCCCATCAGCAGTGATCAGCCGGAATACCTGCCGGTACTGAGTGCGGATGGCCAGACCATGATCTTTACCCGCCGGGTAGGTAACCAGGAAGACTTCTTTATAGCCGAAAAGGAAAATGAGCAGTGGAAGAACGCCCGCCCGTTGGAAACGCTGAACACACCGGCCAATGAAGGGGCCCAAACCATAGCCGCCGACGGACGACTGATGGTATTCACCTTCTGCTCTTCCCGTCCGGGCGATGGTGGCTGCAACCTTTTCTACTCCGAAAAATGCGACGGCAATTGGTCTAAACCGCAAAAGCTGGAGGGAGAAGTGAGCACCAAATACTGGGAAGCCCAACCCACGCTGAGTGCCGACGGTAATTTGTTGCTGTTCGCCAGTGACCGGCCCGGTGGTCAGGGAGGTATCGACATCTGGGCCTGCCGCCGCAGCCGCAGCGGCAAATGGGGCAAGCCGGTTAATCTGGGCCCGTCCATTAACACCTCCGGAAATGACCAGTGTCCTTTTCTGCACGCCGACGGTCGCAGTTTCTATTTTTGTTCGGATGGACGGCCCGGTATGGGTGGTAATGACCTCTATTTCGTTCGCCTGCAGGAAGATGGGCAATGGGGAGAGGTAAAGAATCTGGGATATCCGATCAATACTCCCGGCAATGAAGGAACGCTTACCGTAAGTCTGGACGGTACCACTGCTTTCTTTGCCAAAAGTCCCGACAGCGTGGAAGATCTGGATATTTTTAGTTTCCCGCTCTATCCGGAAGCACGTCCTTTTTCGGTGACTTATGTGGAAGGCAGGATCTTTGATAGCAAAACCGGCAATCCGCTCAGCGCCCGGGCCGAACTGCTCGACCTGTCAATCAACCGGCCGGTGGCTTTCGTCAATAGCTGTGAAGACGGCTCTTATTTGGTCTGTTTACCGGCGGGCAAGAACTATGCCCTGCACGTCGACAAGAAAGATTATCTCTTTTTCTCCGAACATTTTGCCCTGGAGGATCAGTCCGGTACCCAACCTTATAAATTAGATATTCCGCTGCAACCCATTGAAGCGGGAACTCCGGAAAAAGCAGAGGAACGGCAGCCGGTGATCCTGAAAAATGTCTTTTTTGCTTCCGGTTCGGCCGAATTGCTCCCGGTATCTACCAACGAATTGGACCGGCTATATGAATTACTGAACGATCACGCGGAATTGCGTATCCAGATCAACGGGCATACCGACAATGTCGGTTCGGATACCGATAATCTGGAGCTGTCGGAAGCGAGAGCTAAAGCAGTATACGACTATCTGATCAAAAAGGGAATTGAAGAGGAGCGATTGCGATACAAAGGTTTTGGAGAAACGGTACCTATTGCCGATAATGGAACAGAAGAAGGAAGGCAGCAAAACCGGAGAACGGAGTTTGAACGCTGGTAGGGCGAGTTGCCGAATGATCAGTGGTTAGTCGTAAGCCTGACTATCGACTTACGACTAACTGACTGATGACTCTTTATTGTCCTAAAGGAATGATGATACCACCGTTCACACCGAATGCCCGGTTGTGGCGGGAGAAAGTAATGGGATCACCGTCGTCCAGATCGTTCATTCCGATGAGATAACGTCCATCTACAAAGAAACGGAGGGCATCACGTCTACCGAATTCCAGTCCCAGCGCAGTTCCCAATGTAAAGTCAGTACGCCGGTAATTGTCCACATCGAAGTCGATATCTACTTCATTCTGATCGTTTTTAAACTGACCGCTGACGGCGTAGCTGAAATAAGGGCCGGCACCGATGTAAAAGCCTATGGCATCTCCAAAGCGCAGCTTGGCCATGGCACCTACATCTACATAAGCAACATTATAAGTTCCATCGGAAGCCAGGGCGTTGCCTACGATCTTGTATCCGCGACCGAGGTAAGTGAACTCCGGCTGGATAATAAAATTCTGGGTCAGAGGCAATTCAAAGAACAGACCCAGGCTCAGGTCACTTTTTCCTTTGGTATCCACGTCAAATTCGCTGACATCAACTTTTACGTCTGAATAAACGTAACCTACCTTGGCACCAAAACCAGCCTGACTGTATGCTACACCAGTAAATAACAGTAAGCACAGCATACTGGCCGCCAACTTAAGGATGTGATTATTTTTCATAATTATTTCATTTGGTTTGCTTTGGAACAGCGCAATTGAAAGATATGTTCGGTGGAGTTTTCTTAAGAATTCCAGGAATAGAGACTGGGAGACAAGGGGATAGGGAGACGGAGTGAAAGAGAATCACCCCGCTCAGTCATCCAGTCTTCTTATCTTACCTGATCTACAGCAGAAAAGGTCAATTCACTTCATCCAGGCGATATTCTTCAATGATCCGGATCAATTTCTGTGCATAGAAAGGATCGGTTGCATAATTACATTGCTGCAGACCGTAAGCCCAGCTGGGATAATCCCAAGACTCGTACTGTAACAACTGGCGATAGGGCCACTTCTGGGTAAGAAAGGTACCGAAGTCGTTATAACTTTCCCTGATGAGTTTATACTTTCGGAAACATTGCTGCGTAGCTCCACCGAAATACCCCCAGTACTCTTTGGTGGTCTTACAATAGGATTCCTCCCAGTTGTTCTTGGTCTTGATGCCGAAATGATTGTTGGCATTTTGAGCGAGCTCACTGGTCCCCCAGTCGCTTTCCAGACCGGCAATGGCCAGGATGATGGGAATGGGAATGTTCATAGCCTGATTGAGTTCTACCGACAGGTATCGATATTTCCAAAGATACCGTTTGACCTTATAAGGCCGGTTTGGGAAATCAAGATCCGGATCATTGCTGTTGAAGCTGTAGCAGATCAGGCAGATGAGTGCCAGTACAAGGTATGTAAAAGGTCGTTGTTGTTTCATGGAAGGTTTCAGGTTTATGGATTGGATTTAGGTGAGTGTTTACTGCCCAAAATAAAAAACTCTGGATTTTTGAACAAATTTCATGGTGGTGAGCGTGTGTGGAGAGAGCTGGGAATAACATGGGATCACGTGGATAGCATGAGATCGTCTGGTCTCAAAAAAACTGCCACCATACCCTCACGATCAGCACTACTCCGGCGATCACCAGTATGATCCCCGCGATCCGGCGAAACCATACCAGATGCTTCCATTTCAATAAATTGCGAATGCGTTTAGCCAGGATAACTTTTAACAGATCGGTCAGAATGATGGTACCCAATATCCCCGAAAAAAAGAGTGTAGCTTCACTGGGCCCAAGGTCATGGGCGAGCACAAAGCCGGTCATTACGCTGGTCCAGAAAAAAAAAGGAAACGGGTTAAAGGTATTGATAACAAAGCCTTTCAGCCAGAGCAGATGATACGGTGAACGCTGGGTACCGATCTCCGGCACATAATGAATATCCGGCGGTTTGGAACGCAAGGTGCCGATGCCGATGCCGATCAGCATCAGGCTGCCGAAGATGCCCAGCCAGCGCAACGCTTCATTATTGTTAAAGAGCTTCTCGAGGAAACTGCCGCCCCAATAAACGGCAAGAATAAACATCAGATCACTGATCCACACACCGGCCCCTACCGCAGCTCCGGCCCGGAATCCCCGCTCTACCCCCGCCTGTATCAGTGCCACCAGAATAGGTCCGGTAATGAGGGATAAAGCCAGCCCCAATTGTATGCCATTCCAGATATATGCCATTAGATTGGCGCCGAAGTTACACAATCGCCGGAGGCATCACAAATTTTTGTGGATGAGACGTTGGGATTATGGGATGATAAGTATGTGAGCAAATTAAACGTATCAACTCTGATGGGGCCTTTTCGCGCTACTCTTCGTTAGAGAACCGCCTCC
>JAGQXH010000006.1 GCA_020436695.1 Lewinella sp.
ATCAGGCATCTAAGCAGGTGGAGCGGCCACTCAGGAGGATGTATTTGCCCGGACTCATTCATACCTGACATATTGTGAGTGAGCCCAATGGAATTTATGGGCTCCCTGGTTTTTATTCATTCCTAAGACATTCTACCGGATTGATGCGGCTGGCGTGCAGCGATTGTATGCCCACCGTCAACCACGCGATCATCAGGGCCAGGAGTCCGATTGCCGGGAAATACCACCACTCCAGGGTGATCCGGAATGCAAAAGTTTCCAGCCAGCTTTCCGTTAGGAGATAACTGATGGGTAGTGCCAGCAAGATCGCCAGACCCACAGTTCGGGTAAAATCATCAGATAAGAGCCGAACCAGCTGGAATGGCGAAGCACCCAGTATTTTGCGGATGCCCAGCTCTTTTTGTCTCCTGGCAGCTGTGAATAATGCCAGTCCGAACAGGCCCAGGCAGGAGATCAGAACAGCCAGCCCGGCAAAATATCGCGAAAGGGACGACACGCGCTGCTCGGCGGCATACAGCGCCGCGTAATTGTCATCCAGGAAAGTATAATCCAAAGAAAAACCGGGATTGGCGGTCTGGTAGCTGGTGCGCAGGGCATCAATGGCCTGATCGGTCCGCTTGCCGTCCAGTTTGAGCATAATATACCGCCCGTTCTGGCCAAGATAGAAGATGGCCGGTTTTATTGACTTATGAAAAGACTCCAGGTGAAAATCCTTTACGACACCGATAATCTCCAGGTCCTCGCCCCAGGTGTGCAAGTGTTGGCCCACCGGTTCGGTAAGACCCATATGCCGGATGGCGGTCTCGTTGAAGATCAATGACGTAGAATCGCCGCCGTACGCCTGGGAAAAAGGCCGACCGGACTGCATTTCCAGGCCCAGCAGCTCCAATGCGCCATAGTCCACCTGAATGATGTCAAAAACGGTTTGATCTTCCGGATCTTTTCCGGGCCAGTTGAGCCCATTCGTCGTCCAGTCGCTTTCCGTCATGGTATTGTCCATGATCGCGGCCTTGCTTATACCGGGTATTCGCTGAGCTTCTTCCAGAAATACCTGCGTGTTCTCATAGTCCCTCAGCTTGCCTTCCCGGCTAAAAAGTATGACATTATCCCGGTCATATCCCAAATGTTGATTCTGGGTATAAGCAATCTGTTTGTAGACGACCCAGACCCCTGCCATTAGGATGACCGACAGGGAAAACTGGAGTACTACCAGGCTTTTCCTGAGCCACAGTGCGCCGCCGGACTTGATGTTGCTTCCCTTAATGATCTTCATGGGGTTCAGTCCCGATAAATAAATGGCCGGATAACTACCGGCGAGCAAACCGGTAAAAAGGGCAGATCCAAGAAGTACGCCGGCAAGCGGGAGGTCGAACGCAAGGCGTAATTGCTTGCCGGTGATGATATTGAACTGGGGAAGGAAAACTACTACCAGAACCAGTGCACCAATAAGTCCCATAACTGCCAAAAGTGTGGATTCACTCAGATACTGGAACATCAGAGAGAGCCGCCCGGCTCCAATCGTTTTTTTAACTCCCACTTCCTTGCTTCTTTCGTTCGCGCGGGCCGTTGACAAGTTCATAAAGTTGATACAGGCGATCAACAGGATGAATAGTGCTACCAAAGAGAACAGGCGAACATACTCGATCCGTCCACCCGATTGTTGGCCGTTTTCGTAATTGCCGTAGAGGTACTGCCGGCTGTAAGGAACGGCAAATAGCGTACGATTGATTTCCTCTCCTTCCGTCTTTACCGCCAGATAATCGGCTATCTTTGCATTGAACTGCTCGATGTCGGTACCGGGCTGCATCAACAAAAAGGTCTGTGGATGGGAACCTCTCCAACTATTCACCCAGGTATTTTCTTCACTCCAGGCTTCATAAGACAGAACAAAGTCAAATTGCAGGGAAGAATAGCGGGGTAGATCTTTGAATACGCCTCCAACCTGTAGCAACTGTTCGTGCTCCAGTTCCAGCGTTTCTCCAACTACCCGGTCAGTACGACCAAAGAGGCGTTCGGCCAGACTTTCGGAAATGACCACCATGTTCTGACCCGCCAGGGCCTGCCGGGGTGTGCCGTCGATAAGCTCAAAAGAAAACACACGGAAGAAATCCTTACTGGCATATAATCCCCCGCCTCTGATATTGATATCGTCGGCACTGAGCGTTTGGTCATTAATCGATTTAGTCCGGGCCGTGACGGCAATTTCTACTTCCGGCATATCCGCGGCAAGGGCCGCACCAGTGGGGCCGGACGTGTTAGTCACGGTGGTGATCCCTTCCTGCCCTTTGCGATTTTCGAGTACCTGATATAGCCTTTGATCGTGTTCGTGAAATTGGTCCATTCGCCATTCATCCTGTACCCACAGGTAGATAAGCAGGAAACAGGCCAGCCCGGTAGCCAGACCGGTGAGATTGATGAAAAAAGAAGGCTTGTGTCTTAGAAAATTACGGAAGGTGATCTTTAAATTGTGTCGGAACATGTCATAAGGTATTGTCGGGTGATTTGAAGTGATTTTCTTCAGTAGGATCGGGCGGATCAGCTTCAGTGTTTCCAGTCGGTAGAGGTTGCGCGCTTTCCGGGCGGAACAGGTGGCCAGGTTTTCCTGAAAAAGTTCTTCCATATCTCCTTCAATCTCCTCCAGGTATTCATCCCGGATCAGAAAACGGAGCAGGCGGAGCGGCCATTTTGGAGGAAGGGGCGTACTCATTGCAGGTTGAGTTTGATGATCGATGTCCAGAGCCCGGTTCTGATCGCTTTGATCTCTTCCAGTACTTCCTGTGCGTGCGGAGTAGCCATGTAGATGCGCTTGCGTTTGCCCCCTCTCCTGGCTGTAGCCTCGCCGAAAGTAGATTTCAGGAACCCTTTTTCTTCCATGCGTTTCAGGGCGGATTGAATAGAGCCTACACTCAGGCTTTCCTGGAGGCGTTCTTCCAGTTCTTTTTTGATCATCACGCCGTAGGCTTCTTCCTGCAACACGATGACAGTGAGGAGAACAAGCTCCTCGAATTCGCCCAGTTTTGTCTTTTTCATGTAGATATTATTCGTAATTGCAGTAAATATAGATTATTTTATTCGTAATTGCAGTTTTTATTTTCGGGAGTTTAAAATAATTTTGCAATGGAATAGATTTTCTCTAATGGTTAACTCAGACTTATGCCCATACGAAGAAGTGTTTCCCAAAGCCATCAATCACTACAGGAATTTTATCGTGAAACTGTAGGTGCAGATGATCAGATTAGTCGAGAAATGGGGATCGGAATGCTCAACCTGATCCGGAAATTGGACAATTATTTTAAATCGACCGAAATATGGAGCAAAACTTCCCATTACCATCTTTGGTTACTAACCGGACCAGAGAGTGAGTCCGACTCACCTCTTGGATTTATCACGGATGGTAAAAGATTCATTTTGGAGACAGACTATAATCCACAACACTACGGCTTTGAAAACACCCTGCAATTTGATACTGAGGAAATGTTTTTTAGGGCACTTTTGGAGGAAATGAAAAAATATTCACCTTGGAGGGAATGTGAAGAGCTCTATGATCGGTAGTTTGATCTTACTGACTCTTGGGACTCAAAATATTTCGCTCCGATGGGACTAACTCTATAGCCAATTCGATGATTTAATCTCTATATGTCTCGTGTCGTTGAAATCACTTGATTTACTTGCTATATAAAATACTCATCACTCCAAAAATACCGTAGGTATCATACTGATCAATATCCAGAATAGGTTCTCCATAACGGTATGATCCTTATCCCGGATCAACAGGATGGTGTTAACCGGAGACTATATGCAGTAAATTTTGCTGGGTTATTGCCGAATGTAGACCTCCTGCCGCTCTTTTTTGATGAATCGTATCATGCCGATGCCGGTAGATTTATCATCATTTCCTGAAAAACACTGCTCCCAATTATATTATTTCTGCTTTTACTGTAACAAAACCAACCCCTGATTACGTATACTAACTCAGATTTTATGCTCTGATATAATGGTCTGAGGTTGGAAAACCGGTGGCTTCCAATATTATTTTCAGGGCTAAAAAAATGTATTTACTTTTGGTGCCTATTATATTACTTAGATAGGTAAAGATTGGACAAAAGCAAGGCATAGGTTAATTCACTAACTACTCTGGCAACAGGCCTCTATCTATACAAATTCAGCATTAAACATGTAGCTTGTCGATACTGGAACGGATGGTCATTACGAGGACTATTTGCCGATTTTGATCCGTTCGTTTTTGATGGTACCCGGAAGGGGGCAAGATCCGTTAAAATGCGGTGGTTTTATTTGCTCTATGCGAATGTCAGACATATTTGGATACAACTCTTACAATAAGTACAAACTCAGATCAAATTCACATCTGCGACTTATTGAGGGCGAAGCCGTAGCCAAGCTGAAACCTGGACGAAAGGAGATTCAACTATAACCGACACCTAATGGCGGAAAGACTGGTGATCAAAGCGGGCAAAGCAGAAGGCCAGTACTGGCGAGATCTGTGGCATTACCGTGAACTCTTCTATTTCTTGGCCTGGCGCGATCTGCTGGTGCGTTACAAACAGACCTTTATCGGGGTGAGTTGGGCATTGATCCGGCCCTTTGTGACCATGTTGGTCCTCAGTTTTGTATTCGGCCGCCTGGCGCAGCTGGATTCCGGCGATATCCCTTATCCTATTCTGGTGTTTGCAGGCTTGCTTCCCTGGCAGTTCTTTTCGAACGGGCTCACCGAGTGTAGCAATAGCCTGATCAACAATGCCAATCTGATCGCCAAGGTATATTTCCCACGCCTCATTGTGCCGGCCAGCACCGTCATTGTCAGTCTGGTGGATTTTCTGATCTCCGGACTGATCCTGGTGGCGCTGATGATCTGGTACCGGTTCGTTCCAGACTGGCGACTGCTGACCTTACCGATATTCATAGGTATTGCATTTGCTGCAGCCATGGGTGCTGGTTTGTGGCTGGCCGCGCTTAACGTCCAATACCGCGATTTCCGCTATCTTGTGCCTTTCATTGTACAGTTCGGATTGTATATTTCTCCGGTTGGGTTTGACAGTAATGTCGTACCTGAACAGTGGCGTCTACTGTATTCTCTCAATCCCATGGTGGGCGTTATCGACGGCTTTCGCTGGGCTATTCTCGGTGGGGATGCTCAGATCTACTGGCCTGGATTTGCTATGTCGATGTTGTTGGTGCTGATACTGTTGCGTAGTGGGATCTGGTACTTCCGTAAAATGGAACGGACTTTTGCGGATGTGATATGATTGTTTTTAGTCAGCAGTCAGTTCAGGGCGTGTGCGACAGGAGCTAAATAACGCGCTCAACCCAACAGGAACAGTATTTGGAGATCAATGCAATGTGCAAGTTGCCGACTATACTAACCGATCTATTTTGCATATGCTTCTCAACAGCCTTAAAAGACTAGAACAAAAGTGAGAAAGTCAAATATAGCAAGCACACTACCATGAGTGAGCCGATCATCAAGGTGGATCAGCTGGGAAAAAAATACTTCATCGGGCATAAGGCGGAGAGCAACGCCATCCCGGGTGGTTTTCCCACGTTGCGGGATCAAATAACGGGGGCCGTGAACCGGGTGAAGAATGGTACAGTAGCTGCTTTGCGTGGGGAAAAGTTATCAAAAGTTTCCCGAGAAGAGTTCTGGGCACTTAAGGACGTATCTTTTGATATCCAGGCCGGAGAAGTGTTGGGGATTATCGGTCGGAACGGTGCCGGTAAGTCGACCTTACTCAAACTGCTGAGTAGAATTACCACCCCGAGTACCGGGCAGATTATCCTGAACGGGCGGGTAGCCAGCCTGCTGGAAGTGGGTACTGGTTTTCATCCGGAGCTTACCGGCCGGGAAAATATCTATCTGAACGGAGCTGTACTGGGCATGCGCCGGACGGAGATCAAAAAGAAATTTGATGAGATCGTCGCCTTTTCCGAGGTGGAAAGGTTTTTGGATACACCGGTAAAACGCTATTCTTCCGGCATGTATGTCCGGCTGGCTTTTTCGGTGGCTGCTCATCTGGAGCCGGATATTCTGGTCGTTGACGAAGTACTGGCGGTAGGCGATGCCGCGTTCCAGAAAAAATGCCTGGGCAAAATGGGCGATGTGGCTACCCAGGAAGGCCGGACCGTGTTGCTGGTAAGCCATAATATGCTGGCCGTTAAAAATCTGTGTAAGCGGGCCATTTGGATGGAAAATGGACAGATGAAAGCAGATGGTGCTGCCGCGAAGGTGGTGTCCGGTTACCTGCAGTCCAGTGTTGTCGATTTCCGGGCACGCATCTGGGACGAATGGCGTACGGCACCCGGTAACGACCAGGTGCGCATCCATCGTCTACAGGTCAGTGCAGTAGGAAGTACGCCGGATAGCCCCATTACCATGCAAACCCCATTGGTTATCGAAGTGGAATTCTGGAATCTGCAGCCGGAAGCTCACTTACATATCACACTTCATCTCATCACCGAAGATAGCATTACTGCTTTTACTACCGGTTCTGATGATCGCACTTTGCCCAGGGGATTATACCGCAGTGTATGTCACATACCCGGCAATCTGCTTAATCAGGGCAATTATGAGGTGAAATTGCTGATCATCAAAGACTTGAGCCGTCTTATTTATATCCATGAAGAAGCCCTGTCTTTTGAAGTGCTGGATATGCGGGAGCAGGAATACGGCTTTTTTGAAAAAGAAGACGGTGTTGTGGCCCCCCTACTGGATTGGCATACCGAATGTGTGAAGCAAAAAATCTAATTTTTAAAATGGCAGGATACTTACATGAATGCTATGCCCGGTCGCTGGCAGAGTTTGGAACACCTCGTTATCTGGCAAAAAGCGGCGCATGGATATTGGAACGCACCATACCGGGCATAAATGATCGTGACGCCATGTCCTGTTACCCCTTATTGTGTTGTCGGGACTGGTCGAAATTGCGGGCTGACCTGAATGATATTGGACAAGAGCTGGTGAGCCTGTCGGTAGTGACCGATCCTTTCGGCGACTATGATGAAGCCTGGTTACGAGAGTGTTTTCGGGATAAGATCATACCTTTCAAACAGCATTTTATCATAGATCTACAGAAACCGTATGAGGAATCGTTGTCAGGCAATCATCGTCGTAATATTCGTCAGGCATCGACAGCGGTTCAGGTGGAGATCTGCCGGGAGCCACTGATGTATCTGAATGACTGGATCGACCTATATGATCATTTGATCGAGCGGCATCGCATTGCAGATATCCGGCAGTTTTCTATCAGGGCCTTTCATGATCAATTCAGGATCCCGGGACTCGTTGTATTCCGGGCTCACCTAAATGGAATCACGCTGGGTATGCTTTTATGGTATCGATACGGGGATATAGGATACTATCATCTGGCTGCATACAATAAGACGGGGTATGAGCTTAAAGCATCTTTCGCCTTATTCCCATATGCTATCCGGTATTTTACACAGGCCGGCGTTAAATATCTCAATCTTGGGGCAGGAGCTGGCCTAAAGGATGGAAAACAGGATGGTTTAACCCGATTTAAGTCCGGTTGGTCCAATACTACCAGAACTGCATATTTCTGCGGTCGCATATTTGACCCGGAACGCTACGAAGAAATTTCTCGTTTGAGAGGGGGCAAAGCGGATGGTTATTTCCCGGTCTATCGACAGGGGGAATTTGAATGATACGATTTTAATCATAATAAGAAAAATTTCTCCGGTTTCACATTAACAACTACTCATGTCTAAGAAATACCTCCGGATCATAGCCCACTACGAAAACTGTCTGGACCGTTACGGCGATACGCATAGAGGGGTAGACTGGCCGAAAGAAGAAGATGTCGATACCCGCTATCAGGTTATGCTGGAAGTGATGGAAAAAGAAACTGGACGACAGTGTTCTCTGCTGGACCTTGGCTGTGGTACCTCACATTTGTACGAGTACATGCTCAAACAGGGGCTGTCGACCATTAGTTATAGCGGCCTGGATCTTTCGGGAAAATTCATAGAAGTGGCTAAAAAGAAATTTCCTGAAAATAGCTACTACTGTCTGGATCTGCTGGATACCAATATCACTCTGCCGGTTTTTGACTATGTGGTTATGAACGGCGTTTTTACCGAAAAGCGGGAACTTGCTTATGAGGAAATGCTCCTGTATTTTAAGGATATGATCCGGAAGGTGTTTGCCCATACCCGGGTGGGAATGGCTTTCAACGTTATGTCCAAGCAGGTAGACTGGGAGCGAGATGATCTCTTTCATTTGCCGTTGGATACACTGGCCGGTTTCCTGACCAGGGAGATCAGCCGGAATTTTGTGATCCGTAATGATTATGGTTTGTATGAATATACCACTTACATCTATCGCTGAGCCTGGTGCCTGGGGAATGTGCAGACTACCGTAAAGCAAACGTATGACCCAACAATGTATAACTCTGGATCAGCCGCAGGAATGGCAAAAGGCCCTGGAGCATATTCCGCATTCCTTTTTTCATACCTGGGAGTATTGTCGGGCGCTAAGCCTGACCGACGGTCAAGACTCTTTTCTATACCGCTTTGAACACGAAGATTGCCGGATTGTCTGTCCGTTACACGAAAGATCATTTTCCGGCCAGCTTGATCTGGTTACGCCCTATGGTTTCTCCGGTTTTACAGGAACCGGCTATCACCCGGAATTCCCGGAGCACTGGGAAAAATTTGTTAAAAGCCAGAAATATATTTGCGGCTACCTCGGACTGAATCCAATATTAGAGCCGGCAATCTGTTTCCCGGAGAACAACTATTATTCTCATAATGCAACTTATGTACTGGACCTAAGCCGGGATACAATGCAGATCTATGCCGGGATGTCGCAAAACCGAAGAAGACAGGTACGTAAAGGAGATCAGCACCTGCATCTATATGAGCGGGAACAGTTAATCCGGTTCTTTCTGGAGAATTACCACGATTTCATGGAGCAAAAGCAGGCTGCGGGTGTCTACAGGTTTTCGCAGGAGACACTTCGTTCCATGTTGGCTTCGGAAAATATGATGATCGTGGGGGCCGGCCGGCCCGACCGGGTCGAAGCGGTGTCTTTGTTTGCTTACACCCCTTATGTAGCGGATTTTTTGTTTAACGTCTCCATAGAAGAAGGAAGGCAGCACTCCGTGGCACTGATCTGGCATGCTTTGCAACAACTGAGATCATTGGGTATTCCCTGGCTTAATCTGGGCGGAGGGGTGCGGGAAAATGACAGCCTGGCCGAATTTAAAGCGCGATTCGGAGCAACTAAACAACCGCTCAAAGCGCTTAAACAGATCTATGATCCAACGACATATCGGCAACTCTGTCTACAGGTGCAGACAGATCCGGAAGATATGGCCGGCTATTTCCCGGCATATAGAAAATAATTACAAATCATTGAAATACGAGCCATGTTTGTGAAATCAGCGGCGTTTTATAATGCCATTTACGGATTCAAAGACTACGAGGGTGCTTCAGCCAGATTGCACACGCTGATCCAGGAAAACAAACCGGGAGCAGGCACCCTGCTTGATGTGGGTTGCGGTACCGGATTGCACCTGAAATATCTCCGGAAACAATATGAAGTGGCAGGCCTGGATATTAGCCCTGAATTACTGGCGGTGGCCCGGGAAAGTTGCCCGGATATACCTTTTCACGAAGCAGATATGACGGATTTTGAGTTGAATCGAACTTTCGATGTAGTGATCTGTCTGTTCAGTGCGATCGCTTATGTGAAAACCTTAGCCAATCTGGAACGGGCCATGACGCAGATGGCCCGGCATCTGCAGCCTGGAGGACTGCTGATCGTTGAACCCTGGGTTAGTCCGGAAAAATACTGGCGCAATCACATCGTAGCCAATTTTGTGGATCAACCTGATCTCAAAATATCCTGGATGTACAATCATGACATTGAAGATTCGGTATCTGTTTTCAATATTAATTATCTGGTAGGAACACCGCAGGGCGTGGAATACTTCACCGAGCGACACGAAATGGGGCTGTTCACCCACGAGCAGTATCTTGCGGCTTTTGGTCAGGCAGGGCTGCACGTAGAATATGATGAGAAAGGCTTGTTCGGACGAGGGATGTATCTGGGGGTGAAAGAAGAGATCATTTCCTGAAAATTAAGACGGGGAAACCTATGAAACAACACATCGATGATCTGGCAATTTTCGGTGGGACACCGACTTTTTCTTCAGACCTCCACGTTGGTCGCCCCAATATTGGAGATCGGGAGCAACTTCTGGCCCGGATCAATGATCTGCTGGATAGGAAGTGGCTCTCCAATAACGGTCCCTATGTGCAGGAATTCGAAAAACGAATTGCTGAAACCTCAGGCGTAAAACACTGTATTGCCATGTGCAACGGGGCGGTGGCGCTGGAGATCGCCATTCGTTCGCTGGGGCTCAGTGGTGAGGTAATTGTGCCCTCCTTTACTTTTATCGCAACGGCCCATGCGCTGCAATGGCAGGAGATCACCCCTGTATTTTGTGATGTCGACCGGAGAACACACAACATCGACCCGGAACTGATCGAACGAATGATCACTCCACGGACCACCGGCATCATCGGTGTACATCTCTGGGGGCGCGCCTGTGATGTAGATGCACTCACGGATATTGCGCAGCGGCATAACCTCAAACTCTTATTTGATGCGGCTCATGCCTTCGGCTGTTCGTACCAGGGACGCATGATCGGTGGTTTCGGGAATGCAGAAGTGTATAGTTTTCACGCGACCAAGTTCCTCAATACTTTCGAAGGCGGAGCCGTGGTAACCAACGACGATGAACTGGCGGCCAGGATCCGCCTGATGAAGAATTTTGGTTTTGCCGGATACGATGATGTCAGTTACATCGGTACGAATGGAAAGATGAATGAGGTATCGGCGGCCATGGGCCTCACTTCTCTGGAAAGTATGGACGACTTCATCGATGTTAATCACCGGCATTACCGGCACTATCTGCAGGAACTCAGCAACATTCCCGGTATAACTATCCAGACCTACAACGAACAGGAACGCTGCAACTACCAGTACATCATTCTGGAAATAGACTCAGAACGGGCGAAAGTCAGCCGGGATCAACTGCATAAGATACTCTGGGCGGAACGGGTACTGGCCCGGCGATATTTCTATCCGGCCTGCCACCGGATGGAACCCTATCGTTCTTATTTTCCCCACGCCGGATTGCTACTGCCACATACTGTAACCCTGGCCTCTCAGGTGCTTGCTTTGCCGACCGGTACCGGAATGCGTCCGGAGGATATCGGTGAGATTTGCCGGATCATACGGTTGGTGGTGGCTAATGGCGTTGAAGTTTCCGGGCGGTTGTAAGGTGTGGTATACCATTTGGAAAAACCTGAATTAATGACCAACCCACTATGAAAGTAACCGTAATCCTGCTGACCTACCTGCACGAGCATTACATCGAGCAGGCGCTCGAAAGTGTGCTGGGGCAGCAGACGGATTTTGATTTCGAGATCACGATCATTGAAGATTGTTCTCCGGATCGTACGCGTGAGATCGTTCAGGAATACGCCCGGAAATATCCGGATAAGATCAGCTTACGGCTCCCGCCCCACAATCGCAATGACAACCTGGAATGGATGAAGGCGATCGAGACCGCCAGGGGGCAGTACATCGCTTTGCTGGACGGAGATGATTACTGGACCTCGCCCCATAAGTTGCAAAAGCAGGTCGATTTCCTGGACCAGCATACGGACTGTGTACAGTGTTTTCACAGCACCGAACATTTTTATGAAGATGAAAGCAGGGAGTCTTATCGCAGCACCAGCCCGGGCAATAAAGTCTTATTGACGCTGGAAGACCTTTATCAGGGGAATTTCATCCCCACCTGTTCGATTTTATTTAGAAAAGGCCTATTCGGATCATTCCCGGATTGGTTCAATGATATATACGGAGCCGATTGGGCCATCCACCTGATGAATACCCAGCACGGTAAGATCGGCTATATTGACGAAGTGTTAGGCGCTACAAGAATACACGGCGGAGGAGCCTGGAACGGAGCCGGCAGCATTAAGCAATTGGAGATCATGATCGGCGATTATACGATCCTGCGTGAGAAGCTGGCTTTTATTGATGATAAGATCCTCACCGGTCAGATCTCCCGCTTTTATCACGATCTGGCGGTACAATATGCTGCACAAAATGATTTTGCGAAAGCCCGGCAGCTGGCCTTTCGGGCTATTACCGAAAAGTGGAGTCATCCCTATATTTCCTTGATGGACAGACTCAGGTTGCTGCTCGGCCTTTATCTTCCCGCCTGGTATAAGTTCAGGACCTCTACGAGTAATTGACTGATCAGATAAATCCACCCTTTTGATAAAGCATTAATGTCTACCGAAAAGCAAAGTCAGCTACGCTTCAGCATCGTTATTCCTACCTATCAGCGGAAGGAAGTGGTAAAGGCTTCGGTGAAGGCCCTGTCCCGGTTGGAATTTGCGGGAGGACTGGAGGCTGTTGTAGTAGTTGATGGTTCTACGGACGGTACAGCTGAAGCATTGCGATCCCTGGATCTGCCTTTCCCATTTCGGGTCATTGAGCAGGAAAATCAGGGCGCTTCCACCGCCAGGAACCGGGGAGCCACTGCGGCTACCGGTGAGATCATCCTTTTCCTTGATGACGATATGGAAGCCCATCCACAACTGTTGAACGAACATGACCGGTCTCACCGGGAGGGTGCGGACGCCGTAATCGGTCATATTCCCCTGCATCCCGATTCACCACAGAACTTCCTAAGTGAACTCGTCGGTCAGTGGGCGGAAGAACGGGTGAGCGAGTTGCAGGCTGTGCACGGCAAACTGCCCTTCAATGAAATCATGACCGGCCAACTTTCCATTGCACGGGAAACGTTCTTTGCGCTGGGAGGGTTCAATACCAAATTCACCCACGGCGGTTCCTTTGGTAATGAAGATCTGGATTTTGGCCTGCGACTTCAGGAAAGGGGATACCACATCACCTTTAATCCGCAGGCTATATCCTGGCAAAAATATGTAGTTAGTCCGAGGCAATACCTGCGCCAATATCGGCAGGCCGGCCGGGCTGATGTTTTGTTCGCCCGGCTTCATCCCGAACATACCGCCCATTTATTCACACGTACACAACGGCCGTCGGATCGCCTGGTCTGGCGCTGGTGGCGACCCTTGTTGCGTTGGGGCATTCTATCGCTGCTGGAGCGGGGTATGCAAGGGCCGCGTCTGGCCCGTCTGTTCTCTCGTCTGGTCGATCTGGAATATTATCGCGGCGTACGCGATGGAGGAGGTATCCCGGGTCCGGCATCTCTACGTGTGCTTTGTTACCATGCCGTTTCCGATCTGGCGGGTGCCACGGTGATCGAACCCTATGGAATTCCTCCGGATCAGTTTCGCCGTCAACTGGACCTGTTGCAGCGTTGGGGGTTCCAGTTTATTGATGTTCATGAATTTTTCCGGTATTTAGATAGAAAAGCGGGTTTGCCGCGCCGGGCGGTCCTGCTTACCTTCGATGATTGTTATCGGGATATACTGGAAGCAGCTTTACCCATATTGCGGGAAAAAGGCATACCTGCCGTGGCCTTTGCGGTGAGCCGGCTTAAAACTAATGTATGGGACCGGCCGCTAGGTGCGCCCTCCCTACACTTGCTGGATGCTGATGGATTACGGGCACTGACCAGGGAGGGAGTTGTGATCGGTTCTCACTCCCGGTATCATCCTATGTTAAACCGCATATCACCGGCTCAGTTAAAGGAAGAGATCGAAGGCTCCGTGTCCGACCTGGAGGCTATGGGCCTGGAAAGGCCTTCGTTATTGGCCTATCCATACGGAGAATACAATGAAAAAGTACAACAAGCTGCCAGAAAAGCCGGGCTGCGGGCTGCGTTTACCGTAGAGCCCGGTCTGGTGAGATCCGGCACCGACTACTATCGCCTGCCTCGGATAGAGATACTACGAAAACATACCGGATGGAGGCTTTTATGGCGGGTCTTACGGGTAAATTAATAGCAATGGATGGGGTATTAGTCAGTTGTATCATTACTTTTCTGAATACGGAAAAATTCCTGGCAGAAGCCATCGATAGCATACTGGCACAAAGCTATGATCACTGGGAACTGCTCCTGGTCGATGATGGTTCGACCGACGACAGCACCGTCATTGCCCGGGAGTACGTCCGGCAGTATCCGCAAAAGATGCGGTATCTGGAACATGAAGGCCATCAGAATAAAGGCATCAGCGCTTCCCGAAATCTGGGCATTCGTTTTGCAAAGGGAAAATATGTCGCTTTTCTGGATGCCGATGATATCTGGCTGCCGCACAAACTGGAGCGCCAGGTGGAGATCCTCGATGCCCGGCCGGAGGCAGGTATGGTCTATGGCTCTTTGTATTACTGGTATTCCTGGACCGGCGATCCGAATGACCGGCAAAGGGATTATATAGGAGAGGTCTGGAATTATCCTTCTTTGACCATGTTGACCTGGCCGGAATATTTGCCCTTATTTGTGCGCGAGCAGATCCTGGTACCTTCTCCCACCTGTATCATGGCACGACGGGAAGTGATACAGCAAATCGGTGGATTCGAAGATGATTTTCGCAATCTCTTCGAAGATCAGGTTTTTGTGGCAAAAATGAGTCTGGCTGCACCCATCGTGCTGCTCAAAGAGTATCTTGAAAAGTGGCGCCGGCACGAAGGCTCCTCTACCTACCTGTCAGAGAAAGTTGCCGGGGAAGAACAGCGTATGCGAAGCGTGTATCTGACCTGGTTGAAAAAGTACCTGGCACAGATCGGCGTCAAAGACACCAGATTGCGCCTGGTCGTTATAAAAGCGCTGTTACCCTATCGGTATCCTCACCTGTTTGCCTTTTATCAGAGGTTGAAAGGATTTCAGCAACGATTTTCCAACTGAAATAGCAAAATAAAATAAGCGAACTATGGAGGCGCCGCCCCTGGTGTCCGTAATCATCATATTCCTCAATGAGGAGAAATGTATCAGCGAGGCTATAGAAAGTGTCCTGGCCCAGACCTATGAACAGTGGGAGATACTACTGGTAGATGACGGCTCTACGGATCGAAGTACCACAATCGCCCGGTCCTTCGCCCGGAAAATGCCGGATCGCATCCGGTACCTTGAACATTCCGGGCACGAGAATAAGGGGATGAGTGCATCCCGCAACCTGGGGATCCGGAACGCCCAGGGCCAATACCTTAGTTTTTTGGATGCCGATGATCTCTGGCTGCCCCAAAAACTGGAACAACAGCTGGCTATTTTGGAAGCACAGCCGGAAGCGGCCCTGGTTTGCGGACGGGCGCAATGGTGGTACAGTTGGACCGGAGAAGCCGAGGACCAAAAGAAAGACTTTATCCAGGCATTTCAGCTTCCACTCGATACCCTGGTAGCGGGTTATAAAGTATTGCTGATGTTCTTACAGGATGAGTGGGCATCATTGCACGATATACTTTTGCGCCGGGAAGCAGTGGACGCCGTGGGCGGATACGAGGATGCTTTTCGGGGCATGTACGAAGACCAGGCTTTTCATGCCAAATTGTGTCTGACCTATCCGGTTTTTGTTTCCGGAGCTTGTGCTTATCGCTACCGGCAGCATCCGGAGGCCTGCACTACACAGACTCATGCGAACGGTAAATATCTGGCTGCCCGAAAAACCTATCTGTACTGGCTACAGGATCTTTTGATCGATCAGAAAGATAAGGTAAGCGAAGTGTGGCAGGTGGTTCAACAACAATTATGGCCTTTTAAACACCCTCACTTGCAAAGGATGAAAAACGGTTTGCTGCACCTCGGAAGAAAGATCATGCCGGAGCGACTACGCCACTGGTTGTGGACGCAATGGCACCATAAGCCGTCTCCGCCGATAGGCTGGGTGCGGTGGGGGAGCTTGCGCCGCCTGCAACCCATCAGTCCGGTGTGGCCCAATTATCGGGGGGCACCGGTAGACCGTCATTATATCGAGCAGTTCCTGGCCGGGAATGCAGGATCAATTCAGGGGCATGTGCTGGAATTGGGAGATGCAACCTACACTAGTCGTTTCGGAGGTGACCGGGTGACTAAAAGTGATGTATTACATGGCCGCGAAGGCAATCCGGCGGCTACGATTGTTGCTGATCTGACCCAGGCGGATAATATCCCCTCCCATACTTTTGATTGTATCATTCTCACCCAGACCCTACTGCTGATCTACGACTTGCGGGCGGCTATCCACACCCTGTATCGCATCCTGAAACCCGGCGGCACTTTACTGGTGACCGTACCCGGCATTACGCAGATCATCCGCGATGATATGGAGGAATACGGTCAGTACTGGAGCTTTACCCGGCAGTCGGCGGAAAAACTGTTCGGGGAGGTCTTTAATGAGGCAGAAATTGTCACTACCACCTATGGGAATGTGCTGAGTACTACCGCTTTTTTGTATGGAGTGGCAGCAGAGGAACTGTCTAAGAAAGAATTGGACTATCACGACCCGGATTATCAGTTGATCATTGGTATCCGGGTGATAAAGGCATGATCGGCAGCACGCTCAGAAAATGGAAAGAACTAGCAGCCAACCGACTCAGAGAGCGGACGGCCGCTAAAGGTGTGATCCTGATGTATCACCGGGTGGAGCGTCCGGAAGTAGATCCCTGGGCATTAGCCGTGACGCCCGGGCATTTTGCCGAACAGATCGCCCTCCTCAAGAAAGTAGCTCAACCTATGAGTCTGGCTGCACTGAGCCGGGCGCATCGGCAGGGTAAGATCCCGGAAAGGGCCGTAGCGATCACTTTCGATGACGGCTACGCCGATAATCTCTACAGCGCCAAGCCTATTCTGGAGCAGTATGAGACACCGGCCACCGTATTTGTTACCACCGCCAATACGGTAAGCCAACGGGAGTTCTGGTGGGATGAATGGGAGCGGATCTGCTTTGCGAACGAGCCATTGCCTAAACAGCTACAGCTGGAATTCCGGGGAAGATCCCGTAGTTGGGAACTGGGTGAGGCCATTCACCGGCAGGACGCCGGCGGGATGCCTCCATGGGAAGCACCGGCAGGCACCCGTTTGGCACTGTATTACTCCGTCTGGCAGGAATTGCAGCAACTCGGTGTAAGCGAACGAGAAGACGCCCTGGATCAATTAAAAAGCTGGGCCGGGCTTGATACCGGGGCACGCAGCAGTCATCGCCCGATGAGCCCGGATGAATTGCGCGTTCTGGTTGCCGGAGGAGGCATCTCTCTGGGAGCCCACACGGTGAGCCATCCCCTGCTTTCTGCACATTCACCCCGCCTGCAAAAAAACGAGATCGAAAATAGCAAAGCCTATCTGGAAAATATTTTAGGACATCAGCTTACCGAATTCAGCTACCCTTTCGGAGGATATAATAAGCACTCCGTATCGCTAGTGCAAAAAGCCGGATTTAACTGCGCCTGCTCCACAAAGGAAGCAACGGTGTGGAAGTGGAGCAACCGTTTTTTACTGCCCCGCTTTACGGTACAGGATTGGGGTGAGGCCGTCTTCGAAAGCAGACTGATGCGATGGTTTGAACATTAAGTGTATGACTGACAGCTCAGATCGTTCTTTGGTATCCGCAATTATGATCTTCCTCAACGGGGAAGCCTTCATGGAGGAGGCCATTGCCAGTGTACTGGCGCAAACCTACTCCCATTGGGAACTCCTGCTGGTGGACGACGGCTCAACGGACGGAAGTACCGGCATTGCCAAAGACTATGCTGCCAGATATCCGGAACGGATCAGGTATCTGGAACATCCTGGACATGCTAACCGGGGCATGAGCGCCACACGCAACCTTGGAGTACAAAATGCCCGTGGCCAATTCATTTCCTATATTGATTGTGATGATGTCTGGCTGCCGCACAAACTGGAGCAGCAGGTCGACTTGCTGGCGGCTAATCCGACGGCGGCTATGGTGTACGCGCCGCTCTATTGCTGGTACAGCTGGACTGGCAGACCCGAGGATCAGCATAAAGACCATCTTTATGGTATACAGCTGAACGGTTTGCCGCCCTATAGCAACAGCCTGGTGGAACCACCTGATCTGATCCCATTATTCCTTAAAGATAAGAACCTGACACCCAGTGGCGTGCTGGTAAAACGGGAGGTCCTGCAAACTATCGCACCTTCTGAAGAAAGTTTCCGGACCGATTGCTCCGACGATGTAGTGCAGATCAAGATCTGTCTTAACTGTAGGGTATTCGTATCCGACGAATGGCTGTATAAGTACCGGATCCATCCGGAATCTTCCTGCCGGGTGGAGATCAAAGCCGGTAAATCACATGATCTGCGCCTCACCTTCCTGAATTGGGTGAGTGACTATTTTGAGCAACAGAGCGTTACGGACTCCAGGGTATGGAAAGCCTTGAAAGCGGCTTATTTTCCCTATCATCAACCCCGCCTGTTCCGAGTGGTGCAACAGTACCTTCAACTCAGGAATATCCTGGAAAGCAGGATCATCACCACTGGAAGGAAAATCTTACCGCAACCGCTGCGGCACTGGTTATGGCTGCAATGGGTGAAATTACGCGGCGGCCAGTTGAAGGAATAGATTGCGCTATTCAATGAAATTATTGTTGATCATTCCCTCCGGGAAGCGGGGTGGGGTAGAAGAGCACGGGCTTAAAATACTTACTGCCGCTGCAAAGACCGGGTGGGACGCACATGCTGCTTTCCCAAAAAAGCCGGGTATGGATTCCCTGGCAGCAGATCTCCGGGAAGCAGGGGTAAAATACCATCCATTAGAGATTGCCGAAACGGCGATAGAAGCATCAGGCCTTATTGCCGATCTTACGGGATTTGCTTATCCCACGTTTGCAATTTGACAGCCGTAAGGTCCCGCACTTCCTCAGAACGCTCTTACTGCTACGGCGTCTCAAACCGGAAGTAGTGATGCTTAATCTTCCCTGGGCGGACTATGGCATGGGTAGTATGTTGGCCTGTGCGCTGCTGCAGATCCCCACACTGGTGGTTTTTCACCTCATCCCTCATCCACTGAGTTTGGGTAGTATCAAGCGACGTCTATATCGATGGATGCACAACAGGGAACAGAAATGGATCGGGGTTTCCATGAGTAATGCCCGATTCATTAGCCAATCTTTTCACTTATCGCAGGAAGAGACAGGCTGGATATATAATGGGGCTACGATCCGGCCGGAGCTGCCGGCCGATATGGCGGCGCACCGTCATCGCATACGACTGGAGCTGGGCCTTCCGCCGGATGCCGTCATTGCCCTTACCGTAGCACGCTTAAGCAGCCAGAAAGGACATGATTTTTTAATTCCCGCTATTCCTTCCCTGTTGGACAAATTTCCCGGACTGACATTCGTGTGGGTGGGGGAAGGAGAAAAAAAAGAGGAATTGCTTGCAATGCTTAGTACTTATCGGGTCACCGATCATGTACTTCTATTAGGCCATCGTTCGGATGTTCCGGATTTGCTGCAGGCTGCCGATCTGTTTGTATTCCCCACCTACTATGAAGGGCAGCCATTCGCGCTGCTGGAAGCCATGGCTTACGGACTGCCTCTGATTACCACCACAACGGACGGCATCCCAGAGGTGATCCAACATAAAGTGCACGGCCTGCTGACAAAGAAAGGAGACAGTGTGGAATTGCTGGAAAGCATTTGTTGGGCGTTGCATCATCCGGAAGCAATGCGGCAAATGGCCGAAGAAGCCCGGCAGCGGGTAAAAGACTTTTCCGAAGAAAAAATGCTGGTGGAAACCCTAAATCTACTGAAAGACCTTGCAGCTAGCGCATAAGAAAGAGATCCGGACACTATTCGTAACGATCATGTCTTACCCACTCCGAGGGGGCACCCATCTGCGCAACTGGCAAAATATCAAGATCATGTGCCGGTTCGGAGAAGTGGGGATCTTTTCCGTGTTCAATCAGGATCTGCAGATACCGGAAGATGTGGCCATTGATACCTGGCATCACTTTAACATGGATCGGGAATCCGGTTTATCCGACCTGACAGAACGGGGTGTCCGTTTGCTTGGTCGCTGTGGTTTGCGTTATTTCTGGGCTTATTCGAGCCGCGCTGCCCGGGTATTGGACGGGGTGATCAAATCCTTCCGGCCCGATCTGATCGTATTGGAGGAATTGGGAACCTATCCTTTTTTAAAGGTTGCCAAAGCACATTCCTGTCCCGTTATATTCGATGACCACAATGTGGAGGCGCACTTATTTCAGCAGATCCATCATGCAAAGGCCGGTCAGTTGCATCGCCTGCTTGGGAAATTCCATTTATCCCAGATCAGATCAGCGGAGGCTAAGCTGGTACGGCAGGCTGTGCAGACGTGGGTCTGTAGTGAAGATGATCGGCAATTGACTGCGCAGCTTTACGGCTCCGGTCATTCCGTTCAGGTGATCCCCAATGCTATCGATGTGGAGGCATACTCGGAAGTGCGGGCTGGTCACTACCACTTGCCGGAAGGATTGGATGACAGCCCCTCAAATCTATTGTTCCTGGGGAATTTTTACCATCCGCCGAACCAGGAAGCGGCAGATCTGCTGATTACTGAAGTATATCCACGGCTGAGGCAACTGGCGGCAGGCTGTCGATTATTGCTGGTGGGGAGTAATCCTACTCCGGCCATGCTGGCGGCAGCCCGGCAGGAGCCCGATATCATAGTGACCGGAGAAGTACCTGATGTAAAACCTTATCTGGCTGCAGCCGGTGCGATGCTGGTGCCCTTACTGAAAGGAGGAGGTACCAGGTTCAAGATCCTGGAAGCCTTTGCGGCGGGATGCCCGGTGATCAGCACGACCAAAGGGGCCGAGGGTTTACACGCGGAAGACAACAAACATCTGTTAATTGCGGATGATGCAGCCGCCATGGTCAAGTGTGTTAAAAGGATTTGGGAAGAGGAGGGCCTGGCCGGGCTGTTGACCGAATCAGCCTCGATATTGGTACGATCTTCTTTTTCCTGGGATGCCGCGGCCGGTCGTGTAGAACAGGCCTTAGCTCATATAGACTACAAGCGTAACGTAGGATAAAAAAAGCGCAAGGATAAGAATCCGGTACGGCTGTTTATAAAAATGATGAAGTCCCGCAGCCATCAGTATAGCCAGGGCCGGAAAGGCCGGCATGAAATAGCGATGGACCGGTAAGGCGATCAGCATTGGAATAAAAACGATGGCCAGCCAATAACGGATGAAGCCGTTGCTGTTTACTTTCTTTCTCTCTTTTTGCTGTCTGATGAATGCCCATATTCCCAGGCCGAGCAGTGGCAGGATATAGGTGCCGATCCCGGACGGTATACCGTAGAATATGGCTTTTAACAGGAAATTTAATCGCCAGGAACTAAAGTAGCCATTTTCAATGACCTTCGGTTTCCAGTCGCCATAAGGGTCTACATCTGCTCCGAGATAGTACATAAGTTGTCCGGCGTGGAGCGTGATCAGACCGGAGCGGATCATATAACCAACCCAGATGTAAAATACTGCCAGCGAAGTGATCACCAACACGAGCAGCACCCCCCAGTTAGATCTCAATCCGGACCAGAAACGCGAAAAAAAGTGGTCAGTTGCTGTGTTTTCGGCGAACGGCCGGAAAATTAGCGGTAACAACATTGCATAAGCGAGAAACATGGTATACTTACTGAGCAATCCCAAGCCAAGCGAGATCCCTGCTGCAACGGCCCAGCCCATTCGGCTGAAAACCGGCAGCTGTTCTGTTGCCTTCAGCTTCAACACGAGCAGCACCGTCAACGTGAAAAAGAAAGTAACGAAGATGTCATTGTTGGAGGTAACCTGCGCCAGGTTGAAATAGCGTATGGCAAACAGCAGGATCACTGCCCATCTTGCAATAGTACGGTCATAAAGCTGCCGGGCTATATGATAGGTGAAAACCGCAATACCCAGTCCCAGGAGGACGGCTGTGATCCGGGCAGGAAAATACACATCGGTTCCCAGTATTTTTACTATATAGCCGATCAGGAATACCGGTAGGGGAGGATGTTGCGGACCCAACCAGGTGATCTCGCTATAGTGGACCAAGAAATAGTGCCTGCCCTGCTCTACGAATATCCGGATGGCATTGATAAACTCGTTTTCATCATCCACCAGTTTCCGGAATACGCCGATATATAGCAGGTCAAACAGTACAATGCCGCACAGCACAAATAACAGTGCGGGGTCGGACCGGCGCAACCACGGCTGCCGGAAAAAAGACAATCCCTTTTTTACCAGTACCGGCAACCGTTGATCCAGGGATCGAAAAAACATCAGCAACACGCCAACAGGTATTCCCGCCAGCAGCACTTGCAATGCAATGGAACGTTGTTCTTCTTCTCCTACGTACCCCTTTATGATCAGGCCGGCACTGAAAAGGATCAGCATAGCTGCTAACAAAGCATTTTCCCAAATCGGTTTTCTCATCTATTCTGGAATTGAATGTAGCGACTCCAGGTATCACACTCCAGGTTGAGCAAAGCAAAATCCTATTGAACGTGGCTCTGTCGGTTAACTGCACCAAAGTTATCGGGAATTGCCGGTGCCGGGCTGGTCTTTTTTGTATGATAGGCTGCCCATAAAAAACCCACAAGGTTGGCCACCTGCCAGAGCATCAATAAAAAGAACATCGCCACACTACGTTTTTCCTTCCTGACAAAAGGTGCAAACAGCCAGTTATTTAAATTGGTGTGAAAATTCATTTCCTGCACCATGGTGCCGGATTGTCTTTCTTTCCTTACCTGATGAAAATAGAAAGCGCCGATCCCATAATTGAAATGTTGCCGGCAAAATTTGGTAAGCGACAGATGATGTGCGTGATAAATGACCGCTTCCGGAACGTAGCGCATTTTGTATCCCTTCCATAGCCAGCGATCGCACAGTTCGCGATCTTCTCCACCTGCACATGGGAAATAATCAGGAAAACCACCTATCTCCCGGTAGATATCTGCCGGGAGCACTACATTATTTGACGCAAAAAAACGACCGTCGTCCGGGTTCTGATTAAAGTGTTCATAGACAATGTCTACGAGGAACTGACTGGTGGCTGACTATATATTGTCTTTTAATACATTTACGGTTCGTCCCCCCAGCAGATAGTCCGGAGTGCGAGCCATCTCCACCTCCATCTGCGACAACCAGTCTGGAGCAAACCGGCAGTCATCATCCGTAAACACCAGATAGATTCCCTGTGCATGCCGGGCGCCATGATTTCGGGCGGTAGCCGGGCCGGCATTTTCCTGCCGGAGGAATCTGAGGCTGAATTGATCTTCGAATAAGTCGACCACTGCTCTAAGATCCTGTGGACTGCCGTCATCTACCACGATCAGTTCGAAGCGGTCAGTTGGATAATCCAGGCCGGAAACAGAAGCCAGACAATCTCGCAATCGGTCGGGCCGGTTATAGGTGGGGATAATGATGGAGAACAAGGGCTTATCGTACATCTTAAAAAGTATTAACGGGTTCTTAGTTGAATTTTGGAATGGGCACAAGTCTGCCTCCGCTCGGGGTCTGTTCCAGTTTGCCTTCTTCGTGATAATCCTTTTCCGTATTTACGGACCAGATATGATGGTTGGCCCCCAGAATATTCCTGGCGGCGTAGATTCCGGTAAGCATGGAATGATCCTGATTGTTATAGCGGTGCAGCCCATTCCGGCCAACCGTCTGCAGGTTCTCGAAGCCTTCCAGATACGATTCTATGGTTTTTAGGTAGGTCGTGTAATTAAGGTCATAAACCGGATAGGCTTTTTTGACCCGTACAACGGTGCCTTCAACCACTTCATCGGGGCGGATCAGTCCGATTTCCGTACACTCCCGAATGCCCATCTCGATCAGCCGGTCATCTGCCCATTCCCATTCTTCGTCTTTCTCCCAGAGGAAATACTCTAATCCCAGGGTCGTATTCTTCGGGTTACTGACCATTTCCCGGCTCCAGTTCTTATAGTTCTGAATTCTTCCGAGTTTTACTTTCGGAGTATGAATGTAGATCCAGTTGTCCGGAAAAACCTCTTCACGGTTGACCGTCAGCACTACCGTCAGATAATCTCTGTAATGTAGCTTCCGGGCTGCTTCGACCACATTGTTGGGAGGAAGTGGCCGCAGAGCCAGGATCATTTCCCGCAGCGGCATGCTGGAGATGAAATGCTCTCCGGAATAGGTAGTTTCTTCGCCGGCTTCATTCCGGCAGACCACATCCAGGACTTTATTGTTCCGATGGTTGATGGTCGTTACCCGTTCTCCCATGAGGGTTGGGTTATTCTGTTTGGCCAAAGCACGCTGGCAGTGCTCCCACATCATACCCGGGCCCAGACGCGGGTATTTGAATTGCTCGATGATGGTAGTGATCACCTCGCCATTTTTGTTTTTCCCGGTATTGGAGAAGGCATTGATGATGGCTTCTTTCAGGGAAAAGTTCTTAATACGCTGACTGGCCCAGTCGGAAGAAATGCTTGAACAGGGAATCCCCCACACTTTTTCGGTATAGGTCTTGAAGAATATTTCGTACAATTTATAGCCGAAGCGACTAATAACCCATTCTTCGAAGTTGGTATCCCGCCGTTTTCGTTGGGAAGAGAATTTGACCGCTACATAACTGAAGATCACATGGATCGATTCCTGCACGCCCAGGCCGGCAAGTGCATTGAGCGGTTTGAGCGGATAGTCAAAGAAGTGTTCTTTGTAAAGTATTCTCGAAAGACGTTCACAGACCAGGAAGTCTTCTTCGAGAATCTCGTCCCACACCTGGTTGATGTAGGGGACTTTGGAAAAGAAACGGTGTCCGCCGATGTCAAAACGGTTACCCTTAAAATTAACGGTTTTAGAAATACCGCCAACCTGATGGTCTGCTTCCAGGATAACGCTTTTACTGCCGAGTTTTTGTAGTTCATAGGCAGCAGTCAGCCCGGCCGGCCCTGCACCTATCACGATGGTTGTGTTCATGTTCATGAGGTCTTAGTTAGCATTTGATACTTAATGATTCCCAGTGCAAATGCCGAACCGCTTATCAGATAAAAAATACTATGCCACGGTATTACCTTCAGGGTAAACCACCAGCCCCGTTGCCGGTAGAAAAAGGTGTATAATTCGACATTCAGACCGATGAAGATCAAAAGCAAGAGAATTGCAGAATAGACTGCGGTAATATTCCAAAATCCTAAGAACAGACTGAGCAAAACGAGAAAAACGGCTACTACGCTCAGCCGGTCGTTTATCTTCAAATTTAAATCGTTGTTATAGTGCTTTTCCTGCAATAAAAGGCGCGTCCATGGGAGGGCCCGATCACAAAAATCCACTTTGATCATTGAAGCCGGGGCCCACCTTTTTAAATGTTTTACCTGCAGGTCCTTACACAGTGCAATGGAATGACCTGCTTTTTTCAGGCGGTATCCCAGCTCTATATCTTCAATGGAAGGATTCGGAAATTGCCGGCCATCAAAACCTCCCAGTTCCAGAAATATGTCCTTGCGGATAGCTCCGCAGCCCGACCAGAAAGTAAAGGCTTCCTCTTTACCTTTCTGGTGTACAAAATGGTGCAGCAGATTTCGGTATTGAGATAAAAAATTGGGCATATAGGGCTCTGTATCATAAGAACCGAATAGTGCGGTAATACCTTGCTTTTGCTGAAATTTTTCTGTAACCCGGGCTGCCAGATCTTCGGGTACCACAATGTCGGAATCTATGAAAAGCAAGATGCTGCCGCCGGCATGCTTTGCACCCAGGTTTCTGGCGATAGCCGGGCCGGATCTTTTATAAGTAGCCAGTTGCTTTATACGTCCGGCATCCGCAAAAGACGGCAGGGGCAAAGGATCACCGTCCGCAACCAGGATCACTTCAGCCGGTTGAGGTTGCATTTGCAGGATGGATTGTAACGAAAGTTCGAAAATTTTCCGATCCTGTCCTGCGTGTACAGGTATAATTAAACTGACCGTCGGAGTATGCAAAACTTTATGATGTAGTAAGTTTCCTAATGGAAACTTATGTGACCAATTATTTATACGGTAATGTTTATTGTAGGGACTTAACATGGGTAACCTCAAAATACCAAGATGTTGCTTCAAACATTTTCATTGTTCAAATAAAAGGTTCTGGCAATTTATCTTAAGATCTTAACGAAAATACCGTCACCTTTTAAAGGTATTATATAAGGTTGGGAGGGCAGATCGGACCTTTACATATGGTTAGGTATACTAAGGTTATATGTGATTGATGTAGTAGAAACCTTCAAAGCTTTTGATAGAACCGCAAACTCAAATCAAAGATAATAGGAAATCTTTACATTTTTTTCCGATTATCTTTTCTTCTTTGCGGAAAAGAACTGACCATTTGGTATTACGGGCTGGTCAGCGAATTGTTGCGGAAAATAGAAACAATTCTATTCGGATTTCGAAGAAATGTTAAAAAAAGGACGAATAGGGTGCTGTGATGTTTACAGGCTGAGGCCGTGAACGACAGATTCAGAAAGGCCGCGCTATTAATAAATAGACTAAACTTTCTCCATTTACACTTTTTTACGTCTCATTTACCGGATTAACAATGTATCCGATTAAGTTGGCAGCTTTATAAAGTTCCAATTCCTGCACAAATGGGAATAAAACCAAATCTCATGCTGATCAACTACCTGAAAACGGCCATCCGGCATTTCTCCCGGCAAAAACTATACACCTTACTCAATATCTCGGGGCTGGCCCTGGGCGTTGCCTTCCTGCTGCTGGCCCTGATGTACTGGCTGAACGAACGCAGCTACGATCGCTTCCATGAACGGGCCGATAATCTCTACCGGATCACTACCAGCCTGATGCAATATGAAGGTGCTCCACACAGTAGAACAGGGGGTACCGGTCAGGTGCAGGGGCCGGCCTTCAAAGAAGCCATACCGGAGGTGCTGGACTATGTGCGATTGCTTGGTGGCGATGTCTATGGGGATGTACGGCACGAGCAGGAAGTATTGAAGATGCAGATGGTCTTTGCCGATGAGAATTTTTTTGACCTTTTTACTTTCCCTCTGCTGCACGGTAATCCGGCGACGGCACTGGATGAGATCAATTCTGTCGTGCTGACTGAGCGGGCGGCCCGGCGATTTTTCAATACTGCCGATGCTGTGGGGAAACTCCTGCACATGGAAGCCGACCCTTCCGCCAAACGTCTGGGAAATAAGCCCATGCTGGTGACCGGAGTAGTGAAAGATCCACCGCCTAATTCCTCGATCCAATTCGATATGCTGCTGCCTTTTCGCTTTTTGCAGCTTTCATTTGATGACACGAACTGGTTGAATGCCTACCTCGGTACCTACGTGCTGCTCGACAAAAATGCCGATCTGACGGCAGTAGTGGAAAAGTTTGATCAGATCTACGAGCAGCATGGCCCGCCACAGATCGAAGAACAGGGATTCGATCCGCAGATCAGTTACGGCCTGCAGCCCATTGCTGATATCCATCTCAATATGTTGCTGGGCGGTAGCAGCTGGCATGAAGGTGGTACGGTAGGGGAGAGTCGGCCGTTGTACTCCAATCTGTTTTTTGGCATCGCTTTCTTTATTTTCCTGTTGGCCGGCATCAACTTTATCAACATCAACATCGCGGGCTCGCTCAAGCGGGCAAAAGAGGTGAGCATTCGCAAGATTTCGGGCGGCAGCCGCTGGGGGCTGATCGGTCAGTTTCTGGGGGAGGCTGCCTTATTGAGCGGCGTTTCACTCCTCCTGGCTTTGCTCTTAACCATTGCGCTCCTTCCTGCTTTCAATACCCTGGCCGATAAGCAGATCGCTTTCGGGGCTTACTTTGACGGGAAGTTTGCCATCGGTTTATTGTTGGTCTTTGTCATCACCACCATTTTATCAGGACTTTATCCTGCTATAGTGCTCTCGGCATTCCAACCCGGCGAGGTACTCTACAACCGGAACCGCTCTTCCCGGCAATTTCAGCTGGGTAAGGCACTGGTAGTACTTCAATTCTCGCTGGCCTTCCTGCTGGCCGTTGCTACGGTCGTGTTTTATGCGCAAATGGAGTTTATCTCCCGCAAAGCACTGGGCTATACTCCTGATTATGTGATCCGCACCAATATTTCCGGGGCGAGAAAAGCGGAACCCATCAGGCAGTTACTCCGGAACGAGGTAGCTCGCTATGACGGTTTCGGAGGTATCTCCTTTGGCGGCGATTTTCGGAAGCAAGGACTGGAAACTACCGTTAACGACCGGAAGATCCGTTCGGTTTACAAGTCCATTGACGGGAATTACCTTTCGGTGCTGGACATTCCATTGCGGCGCGGAGAAAATCTTAGATCGGAGAGCAGCCGGGAGATCCTGGTGAATGAGGCCTTTGTGCGTGCGGCAGGTTTGAAAGACCCCATCGGCCAGGCCGTATATCTTCACCCGGATTATGCCGATGGTGATGAACCCTATCAGGTGGTAGGGGTCATGGCTGATTATCATTTTGAGTCGTTGCACCAACCTATCCAGCCGCTGGCAGCATACTGGCGGCCGTATCGCAACTTCGGTATCTGGCTTAAGGTCCGGCGAGACCGGATACAGCCGGCCCTACAGGCTTTTGAAGAGCTATATCACAAGACCATGCCCGATGCCAGTTATGAATATCAGTTCCTGAGCGACCTTAATGCCCGTGAATATGATCAGGAGCGGCGCTGGCAGCAGATTATCGGTATCGCAGCGGTGCTAGCCATGTTTATCTGTGGACTGGGGCTCTTCGGTATTGCTCACCTCAATACGGCACAACGTACTAAAGAGATCGGTATTCGGAAGATCCTCGGTGCCAGTATTCCCGGATTGGTCGGACTGCTTTCCAGGGATTTCCTGAAACTCGTCATTATCGCTCTGATGCTTGCTTCGCCGGTGGCTTATTTGCTACTGAAAAAATGGTTGCAGACTTATGCCTACCGCATCGATATGCACTGGTCGGTATTTGCCCTGGCCGGCATGGCTGCCATGGGTGTGGCCGTGCTCACGGTAAGTGGGCAGTGCATCCGGGCGGCGCTGGCTGATCCGGTGGAAAGTTTGTCAAAAGAGTAATCCACATCTTCGATTATTTTGATTTTTATTTGTTTGGCAAATACGAATAAAATAAACTACATTTGTTTTGCAAATACGAAGCAAATCATGAAAGGTACGCATCTCGGCGAGTTTGAAGAACTGGTTCTGTTGACCGTCGGTATCCTGAACGGAGAAGCTTACGGCATCAATGTAATGGATGAGATCGAAGCGCATACCGAGCGGAAGGTAAGTGTAAGCACCATTCACGCGACCCTGTACCGCCTGGAAGAAAAAGGTTTTATTGAATCCTATACCGGAGATCCCTCACCGACCCGGGGCGGCCGGAGCAAACGCCTTTACCGGATCAATCTGGAAGGGCAGCGCGCGTTGGAAAAAGTGCGGATGCAACGGGAAAAGATGTGGGAATTGCTTCCTAAGAATGCTTTCTGACAACTAAAAAAAATGCCGGAACAACCGCCGAAATGGGCCATGCGATTTCTGGAAAGGACCTGCTCGCCGAAATTTCTGGACGAATTGCAGGGTGATCTGCTCGAGCTATTCTATCGCGATGTAGAACGCCTGGGGGGGCGGCGGGCCAGAAAGCGATTTATCCGCAAAGCGCTCTTATCACCCCGTTGGCATCGCTTACCCAAACCGACTTACTTACAACCGACTGTTATGTATAGAAATCACCTGAAAGTAGCCTTCCGCTATGCGTTGAGGCACCGCTCCGTGAGTATTATCCAGGCATTGGGTCTTACCCTGGGGCTGGCCGCTGTCTTTTTCATCGGTCTGTTTATCAGGCACGAGATGTCGTTTGATCAAATGCACGTCAACCGGGATAATCTCTATCGCGTGCTGCATTACAATCCGGAAAATGGCGCTCGTGGTCAGGCTACTTCTTCCCGGCTTGGTGCTACGTTGGCCGAAGAATTTCCTTTTCTGTCACTTTGCCGATTTGGCAACGACCCGGTAAAAATAGGGGAGGTGGACCCATTACTTGTGGAAGATTTTTACTGGGCAGATTCCACGTACTTTGAACTCTTCACTTTTGACTTTTTATACGGAAACCCCACCACCTGCCTAAAGAAAATGAACAGTCTGGTGATCACTGAAAGCGTGAGCCGCCGTTTTTTCGGCCTGGAAAATCCACTGGGCCGTACTATCCCGGTTAAGGTCTATGATGGCGACCAGGAATTTCTGATGGAAATTACGGCGGTAGTGAAAGATCCTTCGAAATTTTCACACATACAGTTCCAGGCATTAGGTACGATGGCCGATGCGGAGAATCTGTACGGCCGGCTGGTCAGGCAGTGGGGTTTTTCCTGGCTGCGCACTTACGTGTATATACCCGACGACCGGCTGGCCGAAGTAGAGGCCGGTATTCCGCATTTGATCCAAAAGAACTTTGGGGATGATCCGCCGCCGGGTTTTGGTATAACTTTCCAGTCCTTTGGTGATGTTTACCTGCATTCGCAGGATATTCCCAAAAACACGTTCAGGGGAAACTTTCGCAATCTGCAGATCTTCGGCAGTATCGGCATCCTCATCCTGATCATTTCCCTGATGAATTATGTCAACCTGTCGACCGCCCGGGCCGTAATCCGCATGAAGGAAGTGGGTATTCGTAAGACACTGGGATCAAGAACTGTTACTATTGCCGGACAGTTTATTGTAGAATCGGTCTTGTTTACGCTGACGGGAGGTATGGTTGCGGCGATCCTCGTCCTGATCGGCCTGCCTTATCTGAATAGACTGCTCGAACTTGATCTGTCGCTGAGTATACTGAGCTGGATGGATGGAATCGTATTGGTGCTGGCCCTGTTCTTGCTCGGCTTACTGGCCGGTATTATTCCGGCAGTGGTCATGGCTCGTCTGCCGGTATTGTCAGATCCACAGTCACCGGTGCAATTTAAACTCAGGAGCTGGTCAGGCACCCGAAAACTCTTTGTCGGTACCCAGTATCTGGTCACCCTGGTATTGATGGTGGCTACATTTGTGATCTACCGGCAGTATCAGTACCTGAGGCATTTCGATCTCGGCTTTGATGCGGAGCAGTTACTGCATGTCCCCGTAGATGACCGGCAGGTACAACAACGGCTCGACCTGTTAAAAGAGAAGACAGCCGTCCTGCCGGGAGTGACCGGAGTAGCTGTTACCGGTGAAGACCTGCCGAGTGCGTTGAATAATACCTGGGGCCTGAACTGGAACGGCTCCGGATTGGAAGAAGGTCTGGATATCGATATTGTCGGAGTGGACCGGGATTATTTCGGATTGCTGGGAATTAATTTTGTCGCCGGCCACAACTTTCGCTATGATTATGCCACCGATTCCGCCCGGACCGTGGTGCTCAATGCCCAGGCTTTAAAAATGATGAACTGGGAGGGAGACATCATTGGTCACACGCTTAGGATCGGGGAGCAGGACCGGACCGTCATCGGAGTGGTGGAGGATCACCACAACCGGACGCTGCATACCCGGATCGTACCACTTGCCTATTTTATTTATCCTCCTGGGTTTCGGGTGAGCCCCGACAATTTACTGGTCAGAGTAGAGACCGGAGACCTGAACGCTTTACTTGCTCAAATGGAGGCCGTCTGGAAGGAATTCTCCAGCGATCCTTTCGAATACAATTTCGTGGACGAAGCCTTTGCTACGGCTTATGCCTCGGAACAACGATTCAGTACGTTGGTGGGCTTTTTTACCTTCATCGCGGTTGCCATTTCCCTGATCGGCTTATTCGGCCTGGTCAGCTTTATGGTGCAGCGTAAGTTAAAGGAGATCAGTATCCGGCGGGTGCTCGGGGCCACCCAGATGAGTTTACTGGGCCTGCTGGGTAAAGACTTTTTTGTCGTCTTTGTGGCGGCTACCCTGATCGCCATTCCCCTGGCCGTTTACGTGATCAATTCGTGGTTGACAGGCTTTGCCTATCGCGTACAGATCGGCGGTCTTATTCCTTTACTTGCAGTGGTATTGTGTCTTGGAATTTCGGTGATGGTGCTCCTGTATCATCTGCAAAGGGCGGCACGTACGAATCCGGCCGAGGTGCTGAGTATAGACTGAGGCAGGTCGGGAGGCCAGCCCGCAGGTATTCCGGTCAGGCACAAGTCTACTACGGATAGCGTCTTTATTTGCTTCTTTCCGCGAGCACTGCGAGTACCTGTTGTCTTTCGCGATAGACCGGAATAGACAGTAACAAGCCCGCCAAGGTCGAGAAAAAAGTAACGGAGGGAAACCAACCTCTGGCCACCAGGCTAAACAATACTGCGGTAAGGGCAATACCGGCGCCGATCCATACCATAAGTAGTGCAATGCGGGAAAAGCGGTTCATAAAACGCAGGCTTTTGGTAGACAGGCTCCTTAACTTCGATGAATTCATGATCTTGTGATTTTCCTGATAATATACCATCAATACTATTCAGGAGACATTATTTCATACATAGGATAGCTAATTATCGATCAATCTCATTGGCCGCTCTTTATTCTGCCCGATATCCCATCCCAAGCTCCCAAAGTCCAAACCTCCAAGAGTCCAAACCTCCAAGAGTCCAAATAAAAAAATACTACTACAATTAGGAATTAATCAAAAATTGACATAGATTGCAATATTACTACAATTAGGAATCAATTGTGATGAAAAAGTACAAGCTGGGAGAATTTGAGGAAATAGTCATGCTCACCGTAGGTATACTCCATGAGGAGGCTTACGGTGTTTCCATCAAAAAAGAAATTGAAAATCGGGCCAAGCGAAAGGTGAGTGTGGGGGCTTTGCAGGTAGCGTTAAAACGCCTGGAAGAAAAGGGCTATCTGCGCTCTCATACAGGGGAAGAGACTCAGGAACGAGCTGGCCGGCCGAAACTATACTATCAGATCACGGCCAACGGACAGCGGGCACTGGAATACACCCGTGATTTGAGGAATGAATTGTGGGCGGCGATGCCCAAGATCTCTCCGGACCTGAAATTTAATTGGTAAAACGATGAAATCACCCGTGCCTCCCCAATTTTTCCTCCGCTTTTTCAAATGGTTCTGTGACCCGGGACTGCATCCATTCGTTGAGGGAGATCTGTACGAACTGTACTGCGAAAGGGTAGAAGCATTGGGCAAGAAGAAGGCCGACCGCCGTTTCGCCCTCGATGTATTGCTGTTGTTGCGGCCTGGTATCGTTCGGTCTTTTCCATTCATCGATCATTTGATAAATCACCTCGACATGTTAAAAAACTATTTCAAGATCGGCTTTCGCAATCTCAGTAAGCACCGATTTTTTTCGCTGATCAATATAGCAGGTATGACGATCGGGATGACCTGTTTCGTGTTAATTACCTTGTATATCCAATACGAATTGAGTTATGACCGGCAGCACACCAAAGCTGACCGGATCTATCGGGTGGTGCAACAACAAAAAGGCAATGTCTTCCGCGGAAGCGATTTCTTTGCGCTTGCTCCTATGCCGCTGACACCGGCCATGCGGGAGCAATTCCCGGAGGTGGAGGCTGCGACTACCCTGCAGATAAGAGAGGCTTTATTCGTACGAGGCGAGGATGTCTTTTACGAAGAGGGCCTCTTTGCCGATGAGTACCTGTTTGAAGTTTTTGATTATCCGATAGTAGAGGGGAATGGTGAAACCGCCCTTGCCGATCAAAATGCCATTATCGTTACGGAAGCCATGGCCCGGAAATATTTCGGTAAAAAATCACCAATTGGCCAAACGCTCTTTTTTGAAGACGACCGTCCGCTTACGGTGCGGGCCGTGGTGGCCGATCCCCCAAAGAACCAGCACTTTACTTTTGATTACATCACCTCTTTCAAAAACTACCCTTTTTATAAATACGATATCGGGCAGTGGAACAGTAACAACTACCGGGCCTATGTTGTATTACCGGAAGGCTACAACCCCAAAGTACTGGAAGATAAGCTGAGCGCATTCGATGATGAATTGAAGGCCGCTTACTCCAGTTTTTCATTTGAGCCGCCGAAATTCTTCATCCAACCCCTGACGGATATTCACCTGTATTCGCACATCAACATGGAAATGAGTGCCAACGGCGATATTCGCTATGTTTATCTGGCGGCCTCCATTGCTTTCATCATTCTGCTGCTGGCCGCGATCAACTACATGAACCTTTCTACTGCCCGGACGAGCCAACGGGCCAAAGAAGTGGGGATGCGCAAAGTGATGGGAGCCAATAAGGGGCAGCTAGTCAACCAATTTATGACCGAGTCGGTGCTCATCACGTTTTTTAGCTTTGGTCTGGCCATAGGCCTGTCTTTTGCCCTGCTGCCGGCCTTCAATCGCCTGCTCGGTCTGGACATTCCCTACTTCCTCGACGACAACCACTTGTTGCTGATCGGAATGTTGGTGACTGCTATCTTGTTTGGAGTAGTTTCCGGCTTGTATCCAGCCCTGCTATCTACCAGAGTGGCCCCGGCCCAGGCTTTTAAGAGTGGGTGGTTTAAGCATCGTAAGGATGGAAATCGCCTTCGTCAGATATTGGTGATCGGGCAGTTTTCCGCAGCCATTGTGCTGGCCATCAGCAGTGTGGTGATCTACCAGCAGCTCCGCTATATTCAAAACAAAAAACTGGGTTATAATCGCGATCAGGTGGTCTATGTGCCCTATCAGCAACAGGCGATACTGGATAAGACCGAGACCATCCGTAGTGAATTGCTGAAGCATCCTCAGATCGATCAGGTCGCTTTTGCCAATAGCTTACCGCTCAATATGCTCACGCAGGGTATCGCTGAAAATTGGGAAGGTAGGGAAGAAGGGGAAGAACTCCCCATCTATCGCAATTGGGTAGATTATGATTTCATTGATCTCTTCGATATAGAGCTGGTGGAGGGGCGCAATTTCTCACCGGAATTCCCTACAGACTCTACCGAAAGTTACATCCTCAACGAATCGGCGGTCAAAGCACTGGGTTGGGAGTCTGCGGTTGGTAAAGAATTTGAAGAAGGCCGGGTCATCGGAGTGGTAAAAGATTTTCACATCCAGCCGTTCAATCTGGCCATCGAACCCCTTTGGATGAGGTTTATTAATCATGCGACCACTTACTACAATGGGAATATTCTGATCAAAATAAACGGCAGCGACTCCAAAGAAGCGGTGGCCTATCTGCAAAAGACGCTGAAAACGATATTGCCTAACGTTCCTTTTGAACATCACTTTATGGATGAATCCCTGAACCAACTCTATGAGTCGGAGCGGCGTTTCGGAGAAGTCTTCAATCTGTTTACTCTGCTGGCACTGTTCATTGCCTGCATGGGCCTGTTTGGGTTGGTGACGCATCAGGTTTTGCAGCGCACCAAAGAGATCGGCATCCGTAAAGTACTGGGGGCTTCGGTATCCAGTATTGTCAACCTCTTATCAAAAGATTTCATCCGGCTGGTAATAATCTCGGCATTGGTCGCTGTACCCATTGCCTGGTGGG